>CAISGR010000262.1 GCA_903884945.1 uncultured bacterium | reverse complement strand
GAGCCGGGAAATACTGCGGTCGGCCTCCCAGGCGGTGCCGAAGGGAACGAGGCGCGCATCGAACAGGTTCTGCCCGTCCTGCATGTAGACCACCGGGAATCGGTCACCGGGCCTCCTCGCATCGGGAACCCACACATACAGGTCGCGTGGCGCGAGGCGGCCCGCGGCAAAGGCGCGGCGGGCGAACAGCCGCCCGCGCCCCGATGGCGGCGCGAGCGGCTCGAAGAGCGAAAACGACGATGGGCGATCTTCAGTCATGATGGACACCTTGTCGGCGGGGATGCCATCCAACCGACGCCTATCGGGCGAGGTGCCGGTCGAAGAAGCGCAGCATGACCTCATAGGCTTCGCGCGATTCCGGGACATCGGCATTGTAGAAAAAGCCGTGAAACAGCCCCTCCCACACATGCAGATCGGCATCGACACCGAGGCGAACCAGTTGCGCGTGCGTATGTACGGCCGAGCTGAATTCAAAGCCGCGCGTGGCAGTGATAATCAGTGTCGGCGGAAACTGGCGCATGACGGCGTCGGATATTCCTGGGCTGACCAACGGATCCTTTGGATCGGTGCCGACCAGATAGGGGAGCTTCGTCCCGCTGTCGGGCGTCGCCGCAGGCCAGGCCGGCGCGGCACGCCCTTCACCCAGCGGCGCGGTGACAAAGTCCGCGTCCCCGCCGAAGCCGTAGCGCGATGTCGTCGCTCCGGCGCAGAAGATGCCGATCGCACCCGGAGGCGGCAAGCCCTGCTTCTGGAACCACGCCATCGCCATGCCCGTCAGCATGCCGCCTGCCGAGCAACCATAGATGCCGATATTGCGGGCCGGGTATTTCTTCAGCAGTTCGCGATACACGGCTGCGACGTCTTCGCTCGCGGCCGGAAAGCGATGGTCCGGCCCCTGCCGGTAATCGACCGCCACGACGCGAATGCGGCCCAGGGCGGTAAGCGGAATCGATTCGAGTTCAGCGCAGCCCGGGAAGCAGCCCGAAAATCCGCCGCCGTGCAGGTTGATGAGGACACGCCCCCGGTTGCCAGCCGCGACCCCCGTGGCTGGCGCATAATCGTAGACATGCACGCCACCGATCGTCGTATCGAGCTTCTTGTGGGGGAAAAGCACATTCTGTCGGGCAAGGTACGGCTCCATGAACACCGGCACGCCGTTCTTCTGCTGGACCAGTGCCGGCTGGCGCATCTCGCGAAGATGGTCTGCCACATAGGCCTGAGCCTGCGGACTCAGCAGATTCGACACGGGTACCGCCATCGCGGGCACATGGACCGTCCCATCCTGCTCCACCCGCACCTCCGGGGCCTCGCTCGTCTGGGCAAGCGAGGGCGACGCCGCAACGAGCGGCGCAAGTGCCAGAACCATCGATAGCATGCGGGCGGACCGCTGTAGCAACCACTGCCTCATGTCGCCTCCTCTCCTGGCGTTGAACGGCGCGCAATATCGTTCGCCCCGTCTCCGGGGCGGGCCTTGCCGAAGCGGCAGATAAGCAACATTCTGCAATCGTTTGCAAGACTATGCTGAAGAATCAGGCCGACGATTGCCCGCAGAGCCGTCCCGCGCCGTACGAACGCCACCCAGCGCGGCGCGAGCACAGCGCAAAGGAACCACCTCGCGCCGCGATAGCAACGATATTGCACCCCTCCGATTCTCATGATAGCAGGCCGTGCAAACGATTGCAGAAGCAATCGGCATCATGGGGAGGATAATCATGGACACTGAAGTTGAATCCGGCGTTTTCGGCGCGTCAGGCCGGGGCGGCATATTCGCCCGGCGACAGGCTCGGCTGATCCGGCGGGGCGGCACTTCCGTTCTTGCGTGCATCGCAGCCATGACGGCAGCCCCCGCCCTGGCGCAGCAGGCCGGCACAACCGCGCCGGCCAAGGCCGATTCCGCTCCGCCATCGACCCCCGATATCCCGGAGCCCGACGGCGGCGACATCGTCGTGACGGCGCTGAAATCGGGTGCCGCACGGCTCGATCGCGTACCGCTGGCAATCCAGGCTTTCTCCGGCGCAACGCTCAAGGAGCGCAACGTCCGTGACGGCGCCGACCTGATCCAGCTCATTCCCGGCGCGTCGCAGGCACAGGAAATCGGGGCGGGCTATCGCATCTTCTCGTTCCGCGGTTCGGGCGCGGGCGGCCCGATCGGCGATGGGCTGGTCGGCTATTATCTCGACGACACGCCGTTCGGCGTACCCAACAACCAGAGCGCCCCGCCGCTCCAGTATTTCGACATCGACCGGGTCGAAGTCCTGCGCGGTCCGCAAGGAACCTTGTACGGACAGGGGTCATCGGGCGGCACGATCATCTACCACACGAAGAATCCGGACCTGAACAAGATCACCGAAGCCGGTGAAACCGAAATCTCGACGACGCGCGATGCCGCAAAAATCAATTATCGCGGCGCGGCGGCGCTCTCGATTCCGATCGTCCCGGGATCGCTGGCCCTGCGGGTCAGCGGCGGATATGATTACCGCGCAGGCTATGTCGATGTATATCCGGGGGCGCCCACCGGCACGCCGACCAAGCGGGACGCGAACGATGTCGTAGCGAAGGACCTGCAGGCGGTGCTGCTGTGGCAGCCGGACAATCTGACGACCGTCCGCCTCCGGGCTTGGTATTTCAGTACCGACCAGAACTATCTGAACGTGTTCAATTCCGTGAGCCCGCCCTACGCATCCTATCAGGGCGACGTGGTGGGCTATGACCGGCGCCGCGCCGAATATTTCTCCGGCACCATCACCAGGTCCATCGGCCAATTTACCCTCACCAACGCGACTTCGTATCAGAAATCCCTCCCGGGCGGCTTCGCGGTCGGGCTGAATCTCGGCGCGCCACTGGGCATCGGCACGCTGATCAACGGCGGAGACGCGAACAACTTTGTCAACGAGCTGCGCGTCGCCACCTCGGGAACCGGACCGTTCCATGGCGTTGCCGGCGTATTTTACCAGAAGGCGCGCGGCCTCTACACGTTCAGCCTGAACTTCCCGACGCTGGCGCTGAGCGGCAACACCGTCACCAAGACCGAGAATGTGGCCGTCTTTTCGGAAGTCAGCTACGATCTGTTCGGCGGCAAGCTCGTCCCGCTGGTCGGTCTGCGTTACTTCAACGACACGCGGAAGTCGGATTCCCTCTCGAACGGCGCCCATGTGCTCAGCAATGCCAATCCGGAGGCGCTGACGTGGCGGGCCAACCTGGCCTATTATCCGACGAGAGACTGGATGCTGTTCTTCAACGCCGGCACCGGCTTCCGCAGCGGCATCCTGCAGTCCAAGGCACAGGCAGACGCGGTGATCGCCGATGGCGTACCCAGTGCGCTGTCGTTGACGCCGGACAAGCTGCGCAATCTCGAAATTGGAACGAAGGGCACCTTGTTCGAGGGCGCGCTCCGGCTCGCTGTCAGCCTTTATGATATCAAATACACCAATATCCAGAGCGCCTTCAACACGTCGATCGGGCTATCCGCGTTCGCGAACCTGGGCGATGGCACGACACGCGGCGTCGACGTCGAAGCGACATGGAAGACGCCCGCGAAGGGCCTGGTATTGTCCGTCATCGGGAACGTGAACGATTCGAAGTTCACCAATGTCCGCCCGGCATTCGCTACCGCCAACCCGCGCATTGCCGATGGGAAGCGATTGCTCAACACCCCGCCCTTCAACTGGCGCGCGGACGTGAGCTACGATCGCACCGTGGGCAAGTACGACCTGTTCGCAACCGCCTCGGCAACGGCGGTCGGGCGTGCGCGCAATGGCGACGCAACGGTCGATACGCTGGATCCGTACCAACTCTATAATGCGAGCGCCGGGGTGCGCTTCGACCGCTACGAAATCCGGCTGTTCGCGAACAACCTGTCCGATTATCGCGGCCCGACCTCCGCAAACGGGCCGACGCTGCTCGCCGGTCCGCGCCCGCGTACTATCGGGATCACCTTCCGCCTCAACACCCAGTGACGCGACCCGACGGCGCGTTCGGCCACGCGAACGCGCCGTCGCCTGGCAGTGGGGCGGTGCGCCGCGCCCGGCACGCTTGGCGCGGCACCGAAAAGGATCGGGACAGGCAGGATGGCGATACCGGCGGATGACGACGGCAAGCGCAGCGAAGGTTTGGGTCGCCGTGCGCTGATGAAAGGGGCCGCCGCCGCGGGAGCACTCGCGGCATCCGCAGCCATTGCCCGCAACGCGACGTCCGGGGAGCAGGGCGGCGCCAGAACGGATCGCGGCACCGACCGGGCGATTGCCGGCACCGGCATCGCGACGGTCGAAACTCGATCGGGCCTGGTCGCCGGCTATGTCAATGACGAGATGCTCATTTTCAAGGGCATCCCTTATGGCGCCGACACGAGCGGTGCCAATCGCTTCTCCCCGCCCCGGCCGCCCCTGCCCTGGACGGGCGTTCGCAGCGCGCGGGCCTATGGGCTGATCGCACCGCAGGACAAGGGCACTGGCCGGCTCAACGACGAAGAAGCGTTTATCTTCCAGTGGAACGACAGCGTCGAAGGCGAAGACTGTCTCCGCATCAACCTCTGGACCCCGAGCATCAGCGACGGGCGGCGGCGGCCCGTCCTGGTCTGGCTGCACGGCGGCGGATTTGCCGCAGGCTCGGGGCATGATCTTCCGGCGTTCGACGGTCACAATCTGGCGCGACGCGGCGATGTCGTCGTGGTCACGCTGAATCACCGGCTCAACCTGCTCGGGTTCCTCGACCTGTCGCGCTACGGTAGCCGCTACGCTCAATCGGGCAATGTCGGCATGCTCGACATCGTCGCGGCACTGCAATGGATCCGCGACAATATCGAACTCTTCGGGGGCGATCCCGCGCGCGTACTGGTCTTCGGCCAATCCGGCGGCGGCGCGAAGGTGACCGCACTGATGGGCATGCCCGCAGCGCGCGGGCTTTTCCACCGCGCGGTCGTGATGAGCGGTTCATTTGCCCGGTTCGCCACCCCTGAAGCGGCGGGACGCCTGACGGACCTGGTCCTCGCCGAAGCCGGCATCGCGCGCGGGGATCTCGATCGGCTCCACGCGCTGCCCTATGCCGCGTTGCGTCGCGCCGGGGAAGCCGCGCTGGCACGCAACACCGTCCAGCCCGGCGGTGTCCCCGACGTGCGTGGCACCGCCGACGCCCTGCGTCTTGCTCCGGTCGTGGACGGCACGACATTGCGCGCATCGCCCGAGCGCAAGGACCATCCCGACATGTTGCTGGACGTCCCGATGATGATTGGAACGACGCTCAACGAGTTCGTCACCGGAATCAACCATCCGGAGTTCGAGGCAATGCGCGAACCCGAGCTGGCAGCCCGGATCGAGGCGCTTCGACCGGGGCATTCCCGCGCCGTGATCGCAGCATTCCGGCAGCGCACACCCCAGGCATCCCCGTTCGATCTCTGGTCGCGGATCGCGGCGTCGCCAATCCGGCAGGCGGCCGTCGACCAGGCGACCGCGAAGGCAAAGCGTGGCCGGGCACCAGCCTATCTTTATTGGTTCACCTGGCAGTCCCCCATCCTGGACGGCCGGCCCCGCGCCTTCCACTGCCTCGACATCCCCTTCATGTTCGCCAACACCGATCGATGCGCCGCCATGACCGGGGGAGGCGCCCGCGCCGCGACGCTCAGCGCGCGAATGACCGACGCGCTCCTGGCGTTTGCCCGGAGCGGCGACCCCAATCACGCCGGCCTGCCGGCATGGGAGCCCGTGACGCAGCAGGAAGCGCCGTCGATGATCTTCGACGACCATCCTCATGTGGAACGCGATGCCGACAGGATCGAACGCGCAAGCATGGCCTGATACCGCTTCGGCACAGCGCGCCTTACCGACCGGCCGTCGCCAGCCAAGACGTCGGTCAATCGATCGGCAGTCGGATGGCTGCACACCTGGCTTAGCGGAGAACGCGCTCGATGCGCCATCCGCGGCGGCGCTATCGCGACCGGCAATCAAGCGAGCGGCCCGAGCTTCGTCTATTTTCCCCGTTGCCTGCTTCAGTCGCTCCGGCGGCACCCTATCTTTGCAACTGTCGATGCGGTTGTTGCAAAGAAGTTGCGCAACACCTATCGGCGCGAAGACGACGGGAGATTGGTTTGTCCGGCAAGATCCGCACCATCTATGATCTGGCAAAGCTTGCTGGCGTATCGGCCGCAACCGTCTCGCGGGCGCTGGCGCGCAAGGACGTAGTCAATTCGGAAACTTCGGAGCGCATCCGAAAGCTCGCCGAGCAACACGACTTCAGGCCCAGCGCGCTGGCGCGGAACCTCCGAACGCGTCGACGCGGAGCGATCGGCGTGGTCGTTCCGCTGGGCCATGACCGCGGCCAGCATCTATCCGATCCGTTCTTCATGACGCTGATCGGCTGCCTGGCCGACGAACTGACGGAGAGCGGCTTCGACCTGATGCTGTCGCGGGTCATACCCAATCAGGATAATTGGCTGTCCAAGCTGATCGATGCCGACCGGGTGGACGGCTTTATCGTCATCGGGCAGTCCGACCAATCAGGCGTGCTGGACCGGATCGCCGCCAACTATCTCCCGATGGTTGCCTGGGGAGGCTTCGTTCAGGGGCAGATCCATTGCTCCATCGGTACCGACAACTTCCTCGGCGGCCGCCTGGCGACGCAACATCTGATCGACCGCGGCTGCCGCAAGATCGCATTCCTGGGCAACACCCAGGCGATCGAGCCTTCGTTGCGGCTCGAGGGCGCGAAGGCGGCAATCCGGGCGCGGGACGACATCATCCTGGTGGACACGCCGACGCATTTCGCCTCCGAAGTCAGCGGATCCGACATCGCCGACTTCCTGAGCCAGATCGGCGATCCGCCCGACGGCATATTCGCCGCATCGGATTTGATCGCGTTGACGGCGATCCAGGTACTCGCGACGCGGGGCCTGTCGGTGCCGGGCGACGTGAAGGTTATCGGCTATGACGACCTGTATCTGGCGCGAACCAGTGCTCCCCCGCTCTCGACGGTGCGCCAGAACATCGCGGCCGGCGCTTCCCACCTTGTGGGCAATCTGATGAAGCGTATCGGGGGTGAAGTCACCGGATCGGTGATCCTGAATCCGGAACTGGTCGTGCGGGAAACGACCTGAGGCGACGGCCCGGATCAGCGCTGCCTTCTGCCCGGACGTCGTCACCCGCTTGACGCCGATCGATGCACCCACCGCCTCGCGGTGGATGCGCGTGCCCGCGACAATCTGGACCAACGCGTCCTGATAGGGGCGGAACACTTTCAGCTCCAGACTTGCAATCGATTGTTAAAATAGTAGGATAAGATGCCCGGGTAGCTTCACGCCATCTCGAAGGCAGATCGAGAGGAAGAGAGCAATGCGTGGAGAGGCAGCCTGCGGCGGAGCGACCCGAGCGGATCGCAGGGTCCACGCCGTGGCACCATTTCCCCATCCCGTTCACGTTCAGGTACCGGCAGGTGCGCCGCTCACGCGACTGTCGAACCCGGTCCGGCCGCTCGATCCGCCCGTCCGCCCCACGACCCGGCCTTTGTCGAGGGGACGGGATCGGACTGGCAATGGCCCGGCGCTATCCGGTGCGGCCCCAAACCGGCGTTGTCGCGACCATGCGCGACCGCACATCGAACATCAGCAAAGCAGGAGTATGCCATGAAGACGAGAATATTCGCTGGAAGTGGCGGCCTGCTGCTGGCGCTCTCGGTCACCTCGGGCGGTGCGCTGGCGCAGTCGCCATCCGTGCCGATGGCAGTTCCGGCGACGCCCGCGGACGAGGCCAGGCTGCAGCCAGTTGCGCCCGAACTGCGGGATGCTGCCCGCAAGGCGATGGGTTTTTCCAAGCTGATGGGAACGATCGACGAAAAAATGGTGCTCGCCTCGCGCAAGCGCGGCGGTGGCCCGCCTGCCCCGGCGCGGTTGCCCGATATTCTCGTGACCGAGCGCATGATCCCGGGGCCGGAGGGCGCGCCGGAGGTCAAATTATTCGTCATCAACGCCCAGGCCGGAACAAATCGCCCCGGGATTCTCCATACCCATGGCGGCGGCTATATTCTCGGCACTGCCGCCACGGATATTCGCCGATTGCAGGAACTTGCGCGCGAACTCGACTGCGTCATCGTCTCGGTCGAATATCGGCTCGCGCCCGAAACGACCTACCGGGGTTCGATTGAGGACAGTTACGCCGGCCTGCGCTGGATGTACCACAATGCCAGCCAGATCGGACTGGACCGGAGCCGGATCGGGGTGACGGGAGAAAGCGCGGGCGGCGGCATGGCCGCGCTCCTGGCAATCACGGCGCGCGATCGGGGAGAGATTCCGATCGCGTTCCAGGCATTGGTGTATCCGATGCTGGACGATCGGACCGGCGGCAAGATCCCGGCGCCACCGCATATCGCGACCGTCGGGTGGAGCGCATCGGAAAATCAATATGGCTGGCGGGCATTTCTTGGTCAGCAGCCCGGGACCGACATGGTACCATCGCGCGCAATCCCCGCGCGCACCAAGAGCCTGGCTGGCCTTCCGCCCACCTTCATCGAGGTTGGGGGAATCGATTTGTTCGCGAGCGAAGACATCGACTATGCCCGCCGGTTGAACGAGGCGGGCGTTCCGACGGAGTTGCTCGTTATACCCGGAGCATTTCACGGCTTCGACCAACTGGCGCCGGACACCCCGCAGGCCAAGCAGTTCACCAAGGCTAAGGTGGATGCGTTGCGGCGCGCCCTGGCTGCCGACGCACAATAGGGTGAAGGCCAGGATCGCAGATCACCTCCGCCGCCGGGCGACCTCGCCACCTTCGACAGCGCGGAAGTAACCGATTGCAACAATGGTCGCGACACCCCGCATATGCACCGGGTGCGGCGCTGTTCACCTGCGAACCGACCGAGGCGGAATATGGTGCGAGACAGGCGTCTATGACCATAGCGGATCGCTTTGCGCTGATCGCCGGTCGCGCGTCCGGTGATGGGCGCATCGATGCCGGAAGACCGGCATTTCATGCGTACAAGGGACTAATGCGGTGACGAGTGCGCGCGATGGAGGAATAATGATGCGGGTTTCGTTGAGCGCGCTGGTGCTGCTGACATTCACAACATCGGCCTGGGCACAACAATCTTCCACCCCGGCGGAGGCGGTACCCTCGCTCGAGTTCGCGTTCGAGGAAGTCGTGACGCTCGGGCCGACCATGGGTGTCGGGGAGACCGGATTGGGCCGCCGCACGATCGTCCCGATCACGGGAGGACATTTTGCCGGCCCCCGCATCCGCGGCGCGGTGATGCCCGGCGGCTGGGACTGGCAATTGCTCCGGAGCGACGGCTGCACCGAACTCGACGCCGATTACATGCTGCGTACCGATGACGGCGCTATCATCAACGTACGGAACAAAGGCGTCGCGTGCCCGCCCGGGACGGAGGGTGCAGCGACAGGGATCCGTACGATCGCGGCCTTCGAGGCCCCGCTTGGCAAACATCACTGGCTCGCCAGTTCGGCGTTCGTCGGGATGCTCGTTCCCCAGGAATCCCCTGCCGTGCCAGCGGTGAAAATCCGCTTTTACCGCGTGCGTTGATCCCCGACATTGATGATATGCGCTCGTCGCCTTGCCCCGCAGGCTGCCGGTCTCACTGCATGACCGCGACCGAAGTCCCGGCCAGACGGCACTCGGAATCGCCATGACGCTTCGACGCCGCAGAAATTGGCACAGGGCTCGAAAAATTTCGTGCAATCGATTGTTGCGCGCCGCAGTTCCCGATAGGAAAGGTCGGGAAGAGGCGGAGGGAAAAGAATTGGTCCGGCAGATCGGCGTAGTCGCCCTTGGGAGGAATACCGCCGGGGTCACGGCCAGCTTCCCGAGGGGACGCGGGTGGGCGGCCCGTTGACGCAAGCGCATTTTCCGACCGCGAGCATCGCGTCGTCCGCAAGCTCGCCCAGTTGCTGGACTGCGGGGCAGGTCGGCGCCATCCGCGTCGACGCCAGCAACACGGCACCATTGATCCGCAACGGCGACTTCGTCCGGATCGCCCCTGATCTCGACATATGGGATGCGTGGCCGATTCAGGACGCGGACGGCACACCATCAGCCCTTGATGACGGCCAGTCGCTGTGGATGGCATTAGGCGCACCGCCCTTTCCCGATCCCGAAGAGCGGCATGGGCACGCGCGGATTCATCTGATCTCGCAAGACGCGTCAGGATGGCGGCATCTTGGCCCGGCGATGACGGACGGTTTCTCACCCGGCAGCCGCGAATGGTCCGGCTCGGCCGTGCTCGCGCCCGATCGTCGCACACTGACACTCTATTTCACGGCGACGGGGCGGCGCGACGAGGCAACACCAACCTTCGAGCAGCGCCTGTTCCGGGCCGAAGCCACGCTGACGCGCGCAACAGGCGATTACCGCCTCGTGGACTGGCATGGACTGCGCGAGATCGTCGCGCGCGATCCCGCCCAGTACATGGCCAGCGACGCAGGAACCGGGGTGGTAGGCACGATCAAGGCCTTTCGCGACCCGGCCTATTTCCGCGATCCGCAAGATGGCACGCATCACATCTTCTTCGCGGGATCGCTTGCCGGATCGGAATCCGCTTTCAACGGCGTGATCGGCTCTGCGGTTGCGCTGGATGACACGCTCGATCGCTGGGAGATTCGTCCCCCGCTGATCAGCGCGGACACGCTCAACAACGAGCTTGAGCGGCCCCACGCCATCTTCCACCAAGGGCTCTATTACCTGTTCTGGTCGACCCAGCGGCACGTCTTCAATCCGAGCGGACCGACCGGCCCGACGGGGCTGTACGGCATGGTGTCAAACCGGCTCTTCGCCGGATGGGAGCCGCTCAACGGCACCGGACTAGTATTGGCCAATCCGGCGAGCGCACCAAAGCAGGCCTATAGCTGGCTGGTCCTCCCCGATCTCCGGGTAACGAGCTTCGTCGATGCCTGGGGGACCGACGGTATCGACGCGCAGCGCTTCGGCGCAACATTTGCCCCGATGCTGCGCCTTCGCCTGGACGGCACGCGCGCGCATCTGGCCCAGTAACATGGCTGCGCACCTCCGCTCTGCGGGTATCGAGTTGGGCGGCACCAAGTCCATCGCCGTACTGGCAGAGGGCGACCGGATCATTGCACGCAGCGCAATGCCAACAACCGATCCGGCCACCACCCTCTCTGCGCTTCATGCACAGATCGTCGAGTGGGACCGACTGGCCAGGCTTGCCGCCGTCGGCATCGCGTCTTTCGGGCCGCTCCAGCTCAAACTCGAATCACCGAGCTTCGGCTGCATTCTCGCCACCCCTAAGCCGGGCTGGAGCGGTACGGACGTCGCGTCAGCGCTCATGGACGGCCTGGACTGTCCGTGGCGCATCGATACCGATGTGAACGGCGCCGCACTTGCCGAGTATCGCTGGGGCGCCGGCAAGGATTGCGACAGCCTGTGCTACATCACGATCGGAACCGGGCTCGGCGGCGGCATATTGGCGCATGGACGCCCGCTGCACGGCGCAATGCACCCCGAGATCGGGCATCTTCGCCTGCGGCGCGCAGCCGGGGACGCCTTCCCAGGCGCCTGCTCGTTCCACGGCGACTGCATCGAAGGCCTGGTTTGCGGACCCGCGCTCGCCGCGCGAATGGGCATGGACCCCGCCGATGCGCCGGATTCACACCCTGTCTGGAGGAGGGTCGCGGCCGATATCGCCGAATTGAGCGGTGCGATCCTGCTCACCACGTCCGCGCAGCGCATTTTATTCGGCGGCAGCGTGGCTGTATCGCGCCCCTTCCTGCTTCCCTGGGTTCGTACTCTCGTCGTCGAGCAGCTCGGCGACTATCTTCCTTTCCTCCACCGCGATTCCGCAGATGATATTATCCGGCCCGCCGGACTCGGCGCCGAGGCGGGACCGCTTGGCGCGATTGCGCTTGCCCAGGCAGCGCTGGATCCAGCGGTGATCTGACCCGCCACCGCGCAGCCGCCCGACGGCGCATGCCGGCACGGGTGCCCGCAATGGGGTGCCGGCCGCGTCGGGCCCCGGATACGGTAGTCGGCGCACCATTCACGACAGCCTGGGTCAGCCATGCCAAACCGCTTCGCGCGATCCGGCTCAAGAGGCGGCGGCTGCTCCTGAACGGCAGCATTCCCTCAATCCGGAGACAGCGGACGGATACCGCCACTAGCGGGGACGATATTCGCGCCGTGGCTCTTGCTCGAGTATAATTGTTGATCTATCAACCGATTTGTCGTCCGGGAGGCGACGAACGAGAGAGGATCCCAGTGTCCGAAAGCCATCCGTTTGCCCCGACATTGGAGCACGCATTCACGGTTTCCATCGACCTTACGCCCATTCGATGGGTCACGCCGAGCACGATGGGAGCATCCCGCGCCGCGATTTACGCGGCCAAGGGCACTGTGACGGGCCCGCGCCTGAACGGGACGGTGGTGCCGATGTCGGGCGGCGATTTCCCGCTGCTGCGTCCGGACGGCGTCATCGACTTCGACGCGCGCTATCTGCTCGAAGCTGACGACGGCGCCATCATCTACATGCAGAATCGGGGCTATCGCTGGCCTCGCACGCCGGAGATCGCCGAGCGCATGGCGCGTAACGAACCGGTCGAGCCCGGCGACTATTATATGCGCGTCAGCCCGAAGTTCGATACGCCGGCAGGCACGCACGACTGGATGGCAAAGCATGTCTTTGTCGGCGTGGCGGAGAAGATTCCCCGGGCCAACCGCATTCACTATTTCGTGGTGTTGTGACATGGCCCCGTCCGATGATTTCACGCTGATCCTGCGGCCGGGCGTCGATCCGCATACGGCGCCCAACAAGCCGCCGCTTCCGCCGATCGATTATGCCATCCGCCACGAGCTCGGGCTGGTGATCGAACGCAACCTGACCGTAACCCTGAGCGACGGGATCAAGATCTATTACGACCTTTACCGTCCGGAAGGCGCGGTAGGCGAAGCCGATCTGCCGACAATCCTTTCCTGGGGCCCCTATGGCAAGCATGGCCTCAGCAACCGCGTGTTCTGGCCCTTGTCGGGCGTCAACCCGGAATGGCTTTCACCACTGACCCCGTTCGAGGGACCGGATCCCGTGCAATGGTGCGCGAAGGGTTATGCGGTGGCGGTCGTCGATCCGCGCGGCGCCTGGCTTTCACAAGGCGATTTCCGCCACAATGGGGTGGGCGAGGCGCGGGATTGCGCAGAGACGATCAGCTGGCTCGCGGACCAGACCTGGTCGAACGGCAAGGTTGGGATGACAGGCGTCTCCTATCTCGCCTGCATTCAGTTCTGGGCCGCGGCGCAACGGCCTCCCGAGCTTGCGGCGATCAACCCCTGGGAAGGCTTCACCGACTGGTATCGGGAATTCGGCTATCATGGCGGCATCCCCGAGACCGGCTTTGCGCCGCGCGCATCGGACAATATCCGCTTCTCGCTCGGCCGCACCGAAGACACCTGGCGGAACATGGAGGCGCATCCGCTGATCGACGCCTACTGGGTTTCAAAGGAGATCGATTTCGAGGCAATCGATATCCCCTCCTACATCGTCGCGGGCTGGGCCGATCAGGGTCTCCACACCCGCGGAACCCTGGAAGCCTACAAGCGCATCTCGAGCAGACAGAAGTGGCTCGACGTGCACGGCCAGAAGAAATGGGCGCATTACTATCTCCCCGAAAGCCAGGCCCGGCGCGAGGCATTCTTCGATCACTTCCTGAAGGATCGGGCGACCAGTATCGCCGCCTGGCCTCCCGTGCGGATGGAAGTGCGCGACCGCGCCGGCGCGGCTGCGATCCGCGAGGAAGAGGCGTGGCCGATCGCCCGCACCATTCCGACCCCATTGTGGCTCGATGCCAGCGATCAATCGCTCGGCGTCGACGCTCCCGGTTCCACCGCCAATATCGCTTATGATGCGCAGACCGGCCGCGCCGTCTTCGATTATCGCTTCGACACCGAGACCGAAATCAGCGGCCACGCCAAGCTGCGACTTTGGGTCGAGGCCGCAGGTTCGGACGATATGGACCTTTTCGTCGCGCTGCAAAAACTCGATGCCGCCGGTGCCCCCGTCGGCATGACCTTCTATGCGCTCTTCGAAAACGGCCCGGTTGCGCTGGGCTGGCTCCGGGCGAGCCACCGCGAGACCGATCCCGCGCGAAGTTCCGCGCTGCAGCCCTTCCACCCTCATGTGCGCGAAGAGCCGCTATCACCCGACGCAGCGGTTCCGGTCGATATCGAGTTCTGGCCATCCGCAACCCTCTTCAAGAGCGGGGAGACACTGCGGCTCATCGTCCAGGGCTCCGACATCTATAGCGAAGGCGCGCCCAATTTGCCCTTTGCCCGGCACGAACGCACCCGCAATCACGGCCAGCACATCCTGCACAGCGGCCCCGGCCGGGATTCGCATCTGCTGCTGCCTGTCATCCCGGCGCGATAGGAACGCCTTCAGCCCGCAAGCGGCACATCGATAGGAGAGGTTAGTGGAAGATCATCACGATCTGGCGCTTCGATACCAACATGCCTTTGACGTCAGGATCAATTTCGACAAGCGCTGGGTCGTCTCGCCGCTGCCCGGCGGCGGGTCACAAGGCTATACATCCGTCGGGTCCGACTGCATCGTCACCGGCCCGCGACTAAACGGGCGCGTGGTCGACTTCAGCGGCGCTGACTGGCCGCTGGTGCGGGCGGACGGCGTCGTCGAACTCAATGCGCACTACATGATCGAGGCAGACGACGGTGCCCGGATCTACATCCGCAACCAGGGCTATGTGCACGGCCCCCTCTACGCCCCCGACGATCCGGAAGGCGCGCCTTCGATTCCGCGTTATTTCCGCTGCACGCCGTATTTCCGCGCACCCGTCGGTCCGCACGACTGGCTGAACCGCACGGTCATTGTCGGCGTTGGCGCCCGTCGGCCGCATGTCGATCCAGGCGACCCGCCCGATTATTCGCTCTTTCGTTATTATGCGGTCCTGTGACCCTGTGCTGCTCCGGTGGGCCAACGCGCTCTCAAATGACGAGGAATGAAGATGTCTGACGGTTCGATCCTGGGCATGGCCGGGGCCACCTATCCTTCGCTGGCGATGGTGATCGATGGCGAACGTGTGTCGGGCGGCGGCCGTCGCACCGCCCCGGTCATCAATCCCGCCACCGGGGAGCAGATTGGCGACCTCCCGCTGGCGGACGCGGCAGACCTCGATCGGGCGCTCGAAACGGCGCGGCGCGGCTTCCTGGTCTGGCGCGACTCGCTCCCGCAACAACGTGCCGCAGTGCTTGGCGGCGCCGCGCGCCTGCTCCGCGAACGGGCCGAGGAAATCGCCCGGATCGCTACGCTGGAGGAGGGCAAGACCATCGCCGAATCGCACGGCGAAGTGATGATGACGGCGGGCCTGTTCGATTTCTACGCCGCCGAATGCCAGCGAATCTATGGCCGAGCCCTCATGCGGCCACCGGGGATGCGATCGACGGTGACATATGAGCCGGTCGGTCCGGTGGCGGCGTTCGCGCCCTGGAATTTTCCGATCGGCAATCCGGGACGCAAGCTCGGCGCCCCCATCGCGGCGGGCTGTTCGGTCATTCTGAAGGCCGCGGAGGAGGCGCCGGGATCGGCGCTCGGTATCCTCCAGGCGCTCCTCGACGCCGGGCTGCCGAAGGAAGTCGCCCAGGCGGTGTTCGGCGTGCCCGATGAGGTTTCCCGACACCTGCTGGCCTCGCCGGTTATCCGAAAGCTCAGCTTCACCGGCTCGACCCTTGTGGGCAAGCATCTGATGAAGCTTGCAGCGGACGACATGAAGCGCACGACGATGGAACTGGGCGGGCACGGCCCCGTGCTGGTGTTCGCGGATGCCGATATCGATCGCGCGCTCGATACGATGGCGGCCGCCAAGTGGCGCAATGCGGGGCAAGTATGCGTCTCCCCCACCCGCTACATCGTGCAGGAGGACGTGTTCGAACGCTTCCGCGACGGTTTTGCGAAGCGGGCCCTGGCGCTGCGCGTCGGAAACGGGCTCGATCCGAATATGCAGATGGGCCCGATGGCCAACCCGCGGCGCCCCGATGCCATGGAGCGGCTGATCGACGACGCGGTCCGGCGCGGCGGGCGCGTCGATGCGGGTGGCAGCCGGATCGCAAACCAGGGCTTCTTCTTCGCCCCGACCGTGCTGAGCGAAGTTCCGCCTGAAGCCGCGATCATGAACGAGGAACCGTTCGGTCCGGTGGCGATCGTCAATCCCTTCCGGACGGAGGATCAGATGATCGCCGAAGCCAACCGCCTTCCCTATGGCCTGGCAGGGTATCTGTGGACCGGCGACGCGACGCGCCAGCGCACGGTGTCGCGGCTCATCGAGACCGGCATGCTTGGCATCAACACCGCAATGATCGGTGGCGCAGATTCGCCATTTGGCGGCGTCAAATGGTCAGGCCATGGTCATGAGGATGGTCCGGAAGGCCTCAGGGCCTGTCTGGTGACGAAGGTGGTGCACGAAGCCTGACGCGACCTTCGCCACGGTTCCGTGGCGAACCGTGGCGAATTGCGTCGTCGGCCGGTCCTTCCGCTCCGCCACCACGGCCAAAAGAAATATTGATAAATCATCATATTTGCTTCACAACCCGGCCTCCCGCCCCCATCGGGCAGGGACAAATGAAAAAATGTTTGCGGACGGGCGAACGGGCGCGGTGCTTGCGACATGACAGAGAGGATCGGGCTTTGCAGAATGAAGATAAGCGCCTGCTGTCCGCGGATTATCGGCGAATGTTCGTCGCCATGTCCTTCCTGGTGGCAGCCTTCAATTTCGCCGATCGCGCCGTGCTGGCGGTGCTCGCCCAACCGATAAAGCGCGACCTGGGGCTGACCGACTTCCAACTGGGCATTCTGCAGGGCGTCGCCTTTGCCTTTCTGTATGCGATCCTTGGCTTGCCGATCGGCCGCCTGGCCGAACGCGTCTCTCGCGTGCGGATTATTTCAGCGGCGGTGATCTTCTGGTCGGTGATGACCGCCGCCTGCGGCCTGATCGGAAGTTTCGCGCAGCTTCTGCTCTGCCGCGTTGGCGTGGGGATGGGCGAAGCAGGCGCGCAACCGGCGACATCCTCGCTCGTCAGCGATCATTTCCCGCGTGAGCGACGTGCCTCGATCATGTCGCTGATCTTCCTCGGCTCACCCGCGGGGACTTTTCTGGGCGCGCTGGTCGGTGGCTGGGTTGCGGCGCACTGGGGCTGGCGCATGGCGTTCTTCGCGCTCGGCATCCCGGGCATATTGGTTGGCATCCTCGTGCTGCTGGTGCTCCGCGAGCCACGCCGCGGGCTGGCGGACAATGCACCGCGCGAACCATCGCCCCCGCCCAACTTCCGCGCGTTCCTGCGCGTGGTGGGGCGTAAGCGCGGGCTGCTGTTCGTCATCCTGGGCGGATCGATGGCCGGCTTCGGCATGACGGCAATTTCGCAATTCCTGGCCGTCTACCTGGCCCGGATGTATGATCTGCCGGTCCAGCAGGCCGGATCACTCTATGGCGCGATCTCGGCGATCGCGCTTACTGCCGGCCTGGTCGGCGGGTCGTTCGGGACCGACTGGCTCTCGCGCCGCGGCGACCCGCGCTGGCCCGCCTGGGGCGCCGCAATCGGGCTGGCGATCGCGCCGTTCCTCTATTGGATCGCCTTCAACACCCAGTCCATGCTGTGGGGATCGGTGATGTTATGCCTGTCGGGCGGGACCCTGCTGATCTTCTACGGCCCCACTCTCGGCATGATCCAGAACCTGCTGGAGCCGCGCATGCGCGCCACGGGCGCAGCGCTGTTCGCGATCCTTTACACCATCTTCGGATCGGGCCTCGGCCCGACCGCAGTAGGCTGGCTCAGCGATCACTATGCAACGGCGGTGTTCACCGGCGGCGACTATCTGGCGCAGTGCCATGGCGGCAGGGCCGCGTTGGCCGCCGCCAAGGGGGCGCTGGATCCCTGCGCGATCGCTGCGACCTATGGCGTGAAATCCGGGCTCATGACGGCGGTCTGCATCTTCTTCCTGGCGTCGGTCTGCTATCTGCTGGCCGCACGTACGCTGCGGCAGGATTTCTACGTGGTCGGCGAGGAAAAAGCGTGACCGCACCAGATTTGCGATCATGGTTCGAAGCCTATCTGGCGGCGTTCAACCGCGCCGATTTTCCCGGCTTCGGCACCTATTACGCCGATGACGTGGTTTTCCACGGCCGGGCGGCGCAACTGGTCGGCCGCCAGGCCGTGCTCGACTTCTACCGCATGGTGCGGACCTATCTGGACGAGCGCGTCGAGCTGCTGCGCTTTGTCCGCGCCCCGGCCGGAGATCGGCTCGCGGCCGAACTTCGCACGACGCTGATCGCACAGCGCGACTGGCCGGACATGCCGACCGGGCCGATGCGTGCCGGCGACCGGCGCGAGAGCACCGCCATTATCTTCTATGACATCGGGAACGGCGTCTTCACGCGCATTCGATCCGCGCGCCTTTCCCCAAATCCGGAGGCGCGGACATGACTCCAGAGGCACGTTTCCGCGCCTATATGCACGCCTTCAACCACAGCGACTGGGACGCGCTGCGAAGCCATTATGCGCCTGACATCCGCCTGGTGATCGGGAACGGTACCGAGCTCATCGGGCGCGAGGCGATCGTCGATTTCTACAGCAAGGTTAAGCAGCAGACCCAGCGGACGATCGAGATCGTCCAGTGTTTCGCGGACGGCAATATCCTGGCTGCCGAACTGGAATCCGAATTCCTCGCCCTGGAAGACGTACCGGATTTCGCCGCGCGGCCGATGGCCCGCGGCGATCGCTATTATATCAACAGCTTCGTCTTGTACGAATTCGAGCAGAACCAGTATACCAGCATCCGCGCCGCGGTGTTCCGGCGCCTGTTCCGCCCCATCGCTGCGCCCTGAGCACGCAAGGCGTCAATCGCGCGGCGCGAGGTTGCGACGCTTCTGCGACAATGCCCGAGATCCCGGCCAGCGGACGCCGTCCTCAGGCTCCGCTCCAACGGGCCGTGGCGCGAAGGATGCCGCTGTGTTGACGTCGCCGCCCAGATAACGCGTCCGCGTCGGATAGGCATAAAGCGGGCGACGACGGACAATGCCGCTGGCGAGCGTCGCGCCGGCCTCCACCGCATCCGGCGCGCGCGCCATTTCCACCCAATTGACCAGCGCTCCTAGAAAGTCCTGATCGTACGGGACATAGCCGCCCGCGCAGTGATAGCCGCCCGGCACGAGGAACATCCGAGCGAAGTCGCGCGTCCGTGCCAGGCCGCCCATCCGTTCGCGCACCGCCTGATAATAATCGAGCATGCCATAGATTCCGGCCGCATTGTCCGCCGCCCCTTGCCACAGCAGCAGCTTGCCGCCGGCATCGCGAAACGCGCGCAGATCGGGATCGGTCGCGTCATAGGGTTCGCCGGCCACCATGAGACGGTTCAAGCTCTCGCGGGTGAAACGCCAATCGCGCCAGCTGAAATCGGCCGGCAGTTCGCCCGGCAACAGAAGATATTTAAGGAACGCCTCCGCTGCGAACTTGCCGGTCTGGGTCGGTGCGCCGCGCCCGACCCAGCCCAGTTCGCTGCCATAGGGCGCGCCTCCGGGAAACAGGGCATTCCCCTGATCGTCGGAAGGGCCGAGATAATAGGCGCGCGCCGCGGCAAGCTGCGAGCCGCTGAGACAATCGGCCGCGGACGAGGTCCGACACAGCAGCGCCGAGGGATCATAGCCACATGAACGGGGATCGTCGATCTGATCGTCGGCGATGCCGTCCAGCTGATCGCAAGCCTTGAGTACGGCCTTGTGCAGCAGCTGGACGGCGGCCTCGGTGAAGATCTCCTTGCCGTCCGGCCCGATCCCCTTCTGCGCCTCCCAGAGGAAAAGCTGCATGGCCGCGGGCATCGCGACCGAGGACCCGGCGACCACGCCGTCGAAATCAGCCGGATAGCGCTGTGCCTCCATCAGCGCCTCGCGCCCGCCGCCTGAACAGCCGGCGAAATAGCTCTTCTCGGGCGGCTTTCCGTAGAAGCCGGCAATCAGCGCCTTGGCAGCGACTGCGACCGCATGGGCAGCCGTTCTGGCGAATTGCGTGCGCAACTCCGGATCGCCGATCGCCCAGGTACCGTCACCGATCCCGGCGCCATGGTGACCGCCATTGTTGAACGCGACGGCAAAGGCCCCGCCAAAGGCATGCGCATTGCTGCAGGTCGGGGTGATCGTATCGAAGATCACCCCGCACATCCCGCCGCAGCCGCCCTGGAGGAAGCGGCCGGTATAGCCGGTGAGGGGCAGGCGTAGTTCGAACTCGGTCTGCGGGGTGACATAGCCCTTCACCAGACAAAAGGCGGGGCGCGACGCAGTCGCCGGCTCCTCGCTGGCGGAGCGAAGCCGCACCGCGAAGCCGCCCGCATCGCGCGCAGGCTGCCGCATCATGTCGGCACAGGCCATCGCCGGGGCGATTGCAGGCTTTTCCGGAAGCGCGATCAGCGGCGCGGGCGAAGCGGCCGTTGCCGGACTCGGCACCGCGAGCATGAGGGCGATCAACACCGTGACGGCCCCCATCGCCCTGGCCCATATGCGCATCGGCTCAGGCATAGGCCGCGATCAGGGCTTGCTCGGCACCGAGCGGGTCCTCACGCAGGGCGCAAGGGGAATCGAACACCATGGTCGCGCGCGCCGGCGCGGAATAGGCTGGCCATTCGGGCACGCCCTGAAGGTTGGGATTGCCTGTCCTGGCGAACCTTGCCCAGCGCCGGCTCATCACATCCGCCAGCGCCTGGGCCTCCGCGGCGCGTGGCGCGAGGCCCGGCGCGGAGGATAAGGTGTCGAACACCATCGGCAACTCGACGCCGTGATGGCTGCGGAGCTTCCCGCCCTCGACCGGCGAGCGCCAGTCGACGAGATAGCCATAAGCCGGCGCCTGCCCGAGCGCGCCGCGCTTCTCGAGCACGATACGCGCGTTGCGGCCCATCCCCGCTTCAGTCGTGATCGCGAAATACAGGTCGCTCGGCGAGGCATTGGGACGCAGACGGCGAAACCCCTCGACCAGCGGCCCGGGCTCACGCACCTTGCCCTGGAGCGCCGCGGGAAGCGCGGACCAGTCCAGTGAAAAGGCTCCCGGCGGCGGGAACAACACGGTCGTTTCCGTCGCGGTATGGCCCACCAGCATCGGGATCTCGCCGGAAACCGGCGGCGCGCCGGGCGCAAAGGGAAAGTGGGGGAGCACTGAGCCGTCGGCCACGATGCCGGGCCCAAGCATGGGATTGCCCCCGGTCACCTGCTGGAGCGCCGCGAGGAGGCGCGGGACCGGGACGGCGCGCATTGCGTCGATGTCGCCGCGCGCGATGCCCAACGTCTCGAACAGCGAAAGCGTGATGCGCATCCCGTCCTCCGGCGCGACGCCATAGGTGCCGAAGCCACTCTGCAGCGCCGCGCGGTGGAGCAGACCCTTGGCCCCAGGCATGGCCAACAGCGACGCCACCTTGGATCCGCCGCCGGAATGACCGAACACCATCACCGTTTCCGGGTCACCGCCGAACGCAGCGATATTGTCGCGCACCCAGTTCAGCGCTGCCACGAGATCGAGCTGGCCCGGATTGGCAACGGCCTTTCCCGGCGGAACGACATCCCCGAAATAGAGATAGCCCAGCGCGTTCAGCCGGTGATTGAGCGTGACCAGGACGACGTCCTGCCTCGCGCACAGCCGCGCACCGTCATTCACCGGGTCGGATCCGGAACCGACCGAAAACCCGCCGCCATGCACCCAGACCATCACCGGACGCTTCGCATCCCCGTCCGCACCCGGGGTCCAGACGTTCAGGACCAGGCAATCTTCTCCCTGGGGCGGCTCTGACCCGTGGCTGCCCGAGGCGCCCAGCTGCGGACAGGACGGACCAAAGCCAGTTGCGTCGCGCACCCCGCTCCAGGCTGCGGGCGGCTCGGGCGCGAGGAAGCGCCGCGCCCCCCCGGTCGGAGCACCATAGGGAATCCCCCGGAACACCTGGGCGCCGCGCTCGATCACCCCACGGACCCTGCCGTGGCTTGTCTTCACGATGGGCGTCGTGCGGGCAAAGGCGCGCGAGCCGGGCAGCATGGCGCCGGCAACGGCCGCGCAGCCCCCCAGAAACAGGCGGCGGGACGGCGAGGCGCCCTCCCCTCGATCGGCCATTTGCCTTCTCCTCTCCATCCCTGGCCGGTGTGGCCCGGGCTGGCCCGGCACATCGCAGCGATGCACCGAGCCCATGCTTCACCCGGCCGTTCAGAAGCCGAAGCGTACGCCTACGCGATAGCGGCGACCGATATTGTCGTAGTTCACCGAGTTATTGTCCCCATTCCAATAGGGCGGCGGCGTGGTGTCGAACAGGTTGATCACATTGGCGTAGATCTGCAGCTTCTGCGTTCCGCGATCGATGAGTTTGTAGCTCACGCCCAGATTGGTATAAAAGCGCGACGGCACGCGGTTCGTGTTGATGCTGTTCGCGAGCGTCACGCTGTAGCCCGGATCCTCTGGCCCGACATAGGTCGCATCGACCTTGCCCGCCGAAATGAAGTGCTCCTGCGCGTTCACTTCGAGCCGTCCGAGACTAAGGGTCGCGAAACCATCAACGACCCAGGACGGCAGACCATTATAGCCATTGTCGCCGGCGCGGTTGATGCCGGGCAATGAGCTGTTGGTATAATCCATCGTGTGGGTTGCCAGCGCGCGCAGGTCGAGCGTCGCCGTGCTGCCGATATGCGCGCGATAACTGCCCTCGATATCGATGCCACGCATGTCCACGCGGTTGAGATTCAAATAGAGTACCTGGACGCTTTTGAGGATGCCGTTCGAATCCCGCGTCACCAGACCGCAAATGTCCGCGGCATTGGTCGTATTGCAGGTGTTGACGATCACCTGGGCACCGAGCGTCGCGATCGCGCTGTCGACGCGAATCTTGTAGTAATCCGCCGAGAGACGCAGCCCGCGCAGGGCACCTCCGGGCTGCATTGTGGCGCCCGCCGTAAAGGTTCGTCCATGTTCGGGCTTCAGGTTGATATTGCCGCCGGTGAAGGTCTGGGCGAACACCTGGGTCGATGTCTTGCTGTCAGTGATCGTGGATTGTCCGCCGACGGGCGAGGTGAACAATTCGGCTGTGTTCGGCGCCCGGAAATCGCGCGATTCGGTCGCGCGCAGGAGCAGCCATTCGACCGGCCTGTACGTCAGGCCGATCTTCCACGTCGTCGCGTCGAAATCGGCGGAGGTGGACGGGCTCCGCGAGTTATAGTGAGTCTGGCGGACCGCGCCGTTGAGGTCGAGGCTTTTGCCCACGACGCTATCCCGCAACAACGGTACGGCGACTTCGCCGTAGCCTTCAATTACATTCACGCTACCGTCGGAAGGCGTCGAATTATAGACGTAGAAGCCATTGGCCGCAGAGATCGGATCCACCCGGATCTTGAGCGTGTCCTTGCGCGTTTCGACCCCCGTTGCGACCGCGACCGGTCCAGCCCAGGTCTCGAATGGCGAGCCCCTGAGGTTCAGCGCGCCAACCGTCTCGGTATAGGTGGAATTTTGATAGGTCGTGCCGAAGGCATAGGCTTTCGCCGCCGCGCTGTACTGCCCCTGCCCGAGGATGTTGAGCGGTACGCAAGCCGCATCGTCGTTGGTTGGATCGGCGTCGGCGTTCACGCGACAGGCGATCGAGCCGCCGGGGGTACGTACCGCGTCGATTGCCTTGGCGAAACGTGCGGTGATGCGGTCATTCTTGGTCGACTGGTGATAATCCGTCAGGCCATATTCGACATAGCCGTCCCAGTGCCAGCCGCTGCCCAGATCGCCACTCGCGCCGCCCACGAAGCGAAAAGTGTCGCGCTTCGTCACGCTGTCCATCGTTCCGAAATCGGTGCCGAGCTTGCCGATCGTCACCGAGGCGATGTTGTTCGCGACCATCGTCTGCTGAATCGAAGCAGGCAGATAGGGATTGTCGACCTTGATCACGTCACCGGTCGCGGGGTAACCTGTGTCCCGGATTTCCGGGCCCCGTGTATAGCCCGCCACGTGCCCGTAGCTCACCTCGACGAACGGCTTGAATGCAGACGAAATTTCATATTCGCCATGCATGTAGCCGTTGTAACGGGTGACGGGGATGGAAAGCTTGGGATCGCCGAAAAAGGCGTTGAGCCCGGCCCCGGATCCTCCTTGCTGGAACAGCGAATTGGCATATTGCCCGTATGCGAACGTCGTGGGCTGCCCCGCCGCATCGAACTGAATCCCGCCCAGCACGCCGCCGCTGGCGGCGGTGCGCACCCCGGCGGTATTGGTGGTGGCGGTGATGAGGCCGCCCGGGGTCAGCGTCGAGGTATGGACGTTGGTCGTGATGTTGTGCGCCGGACGACCATTCGCCCCCGGCGTGCCGGTCAGATCCGCGAGTTCGTTGGCGCAGAACCGGCGCGTGTAGCAACCACCGGTCCCCTTATCCTTGTCATACTCCAGGCCAGCCACGAAATGGCCGCGACCATCCGCAAAGCTCGTCCCACCGGCCAGCTGCACCGAATATTCCTTGCCGTCGCCGACATCGGTGACGCCATATCCGATCGTTCCCTTCAGCCCCTGGAGCTTGGTATCGAGCTGGATGTTGATCACGCCCGAGACCGCGTCGGAACCATAGGCGGCCGATGCGCCGCCGGTGACGATATCGGCACTGCCCACCAGAAGCGTGGGAATGAGATTAAGATCGACCGTCCCGGTCGAGGTGCTGGGCGCGAAGCGCCGGCCGCTGACCAGGACCAGCGTACGCGACGGCCCGAGGCCACGCAGATCGGCGATGCGCGCACCGGCATTCACCGGGCTGATGTTCGATCCGACGACCGAGTTGGCCGGCGACGTGGTCGACCGGAACGCGGGCAGTTGCGCCAGCGCTTCGCCGACATTCGGCGACGCCATTTGCTGGATCCGTTCGCTGCCGATCACCGTCACCGGCGTCGGCGCAGTAAAGCCCGACACGGAGAGGCGGCTGCCCGTGACGACAATATCTCCGCCTTCGGCAGGCTGGGCCTGAGCGTCATCTGCCTGCGCGGCCGGATCAGCCGTCGCGGCACCGGCAGCCCCGGCTTGCATCCCCGCACCCCCAGCCGGCGCGCCGGCCGCAACCTGATCGGTTGCCGGATGCTGGGGGAGAAGCGCAGCGGCACCGGCAGTCGATCCGAGCGGGACGACCACGCTCAGCGCAGTCGAGCCCAGAATCAGGCAACGCGCCAAGCCCAGTCGTGTCGTTTTCAGCTCGTGACCCATCATATCTTCTCCCATTTCCTTCGTTATATTGTTGGCAGTCTGCGCTGCCTGTGCCCGACGTTCCGATGGCCCTATCTGTCGAGGCTATCCGAGGGGACGGCGCCGTGATTCAGATGAGGAAGTTGTCGTGCGAGGACGGGAGGCGGCGCCCGCCGCGTCGATCCCAGCGGGGCGACCCAACGCAGCGACTGAGACATCATGCCCAACGTCCATCGCCGCTGTCCCTCCGCCGTATTGTTGATTATTCAACGATGATAACTCAACAATTTTCTATTGGCAAGCGACAAACGGTAGATCGAGGGATAAGGATCGGTGATGAAACAACACGAATCGAATGCGGCGGACCGCGCCATCGAGGCGCTGGAGGAGCGGTGGGCGAACGTCGCCCCTCAAAATCTACCCTACCATATCCTGCTGCTCAGTAAGCTGCTCGACCGCGTCACGGCGCAGCACGTGCGGGAAACCGCAAATCTGTCGCTCCCCGAATGGCGCACCATGGCGCATGTCCATTATCTGGGGGAATGCAGCGCCAGCGAGGTAGCGAGCATGGCGTTCGTCGACCGCGCCGAGGTGAGTCGCGCGCTCGGCAGCCTCGAGACGCGCGGCCTGGTCCAGCGTACGCAGCATCCCAACAAGCGTAACAGCCGCCTGGTATCGCTGACCAGCGAAGGTCAGAAGATCCATCTCGCGATTCGGGGCGAGCGCGGCAAGTTCTTCAACGATTGGGTGGCCGATCTGAACGAGGAAGAGCGCAAGCAGCTCGATTCGGGGCTGCGCAAGATCATTCGTCGCGTCGTCACGATCGCGCCGCACGTCATGGATATCTAAGCCTCGCCCCCAGCCCGGTCGACGGACAATTCGAAATGGCGCAGGACGAGTTGGGCCGGCTTGCCGAGAACGGTACGGCGCCTGCGATATATCCAGAAGCGCCGCTCCAGAGTCAGTTCCGCCACCGGATGGACCTGAAGTATCCCCGCCCCGACCTGGTCGGCCACAAGTCGCATCGGCAACCAGCCCAGCATGTCGCTGTTGGCCACCATCGCGATCTGCGCGCCCACCGAATTGGTCTCCACGGCGATCTTGGGAAGCTTACGGCCTGCGCCGGCCACCAGATCCTCGAACAACTGCCGCGGCGTCCGTCCGCGCCGGAGCATGACCCAGGGACAGGCCAGCACTTCATCCAGCGCGGTCGTCGCCGGATCGACAAGCGCATTGCCGATCCGGCTGCACGGGACGAAGCGATCCCGCAGCGGCAGCGGCGCGATCGCTTCGATCTCCTCATTCTTCAGCATCTCGGTGGCGAGCACCAGATCCAGCCGCCGGTCCAGCAATGCCTCCGCGAGTTCGCTGTCTGGCGCTTCGAGCAGATCGATCGCGATGTCGGGCGCCTCGCGCGCCAGCGCGGCAAGGGCCTGCGGCACGATACTCCTGCACAGCGCAGCCACCGCACCCAGGCGCAGCTTGCCGCGCCGCATGCCGTTAAGCGACGCCACGGCCTGCTCCATCTCGAACACCAGCAAGCGAGCATGATCGAGGAGCACCTCTCCCGAAGGAGTGAGGGCCATGCCCTTGCTGTGCCGTTCGAACAGCGGCCCGCCGAGACGCAGTTCAAGCTCATGGATGCGGCGGCTGAGCGACGGCTGCGTCATGTTGACGACATGCGCGGCGCGGCCGAGGCTGCCGCAATCCGCCACGGCGAGGAAGGCTCGCAAGTCTCGTCCGTCGAAGCTCATCCCGCGATGCTATGGGTTTTCAGACAAGGCCGGGCAAGCCGGATCACCGCCATCCCGCAGCCTTGCCCTCGATGATGCGGACGAGGTCGCTCAGCGTATCGCAGACGGGGGTGGGCACACCCAGCCGCGCCCCCTCGCGAGCGATGGCGCCGTTGATCGTTTCGATCTCACTCGGCCTGCCCATCTCGCGATCGTGCAGCATCGATGCCTTGTGGTCACGATGCCCCCGAAGCGCCGCGAGGATGCTGGCGACCACGCTCGCCCGATCGATCGCAATTCCGCGGGCACCTGCGACCGCGGCGGTCTCCGCCGCCACGGCTTCCGCAATGCGTCGGCCGGGCGCATTGTCGATCCCGCCATTCGGGACTTCGCAGATCATCGCGATGGCGTTGAGCGCGGCATTGAACGCGACCTTTTCCCACACCGCCGCGGCGATGTCCGCGCGCCGGGCAACGGAGAATCGCGCGCTGCCCAGCAGCGCCGCGACGCGGTCCGTCGCTGCCTCCCCATCGGGCGTCATCGATCCCAGGCTGATCGAAGCGAAGCCATGCGACGATACCGCGCGCGGGCCGGTCAGATCGGCTGGTACCAGCGCCGTTCCCATCACGACCCGATCCGCGCCGAAACTCTCCGCCAGCAGTTCCGCATTCCCGATGCCATTTTGCAGCGTGAGGGCGATCGGCCCACCAGCGCGCAGATGGGCGACCGACGCGATCGCCGACGCGCTGTGCATCCCCTTGGTGAACAGCAGGATCAGGTCGACCGGCGCACGCAGGTCTGCGGCAAGCGCGGCCTGGACCGGCACCGTACGCGTTCCGAAATCATCGGTGAGCACGATACCCGACGCTGCAATCGTGGCCAGTCGCGCCGCATCGAGGTCGATTACCACGACGCGCGCGCCGGTCTCCGCGATGCGGGCGCCGAACAGGCAACCCATCGCTCCTGCGCCAAGGATTGCGACGCTGCGAATGGGCGTTTGGGCGGTTTCCAACGGGGGCCTCAGATCGAATAGAAGTCGAGCAGCGTCGGCACGACATCGTTGAGCAGACGAATGACCTTGCGCGAAATCCGCCACCCCCTGTCGGTGCGAACGAGTTCATGCTCGTAGCGGCCGAAGAAGGTGTGGGTGCGCCCGGCGCGGACGTCGACGAGATGGACGGTGAAGCAACTCGAGATGCTGGCACTATCGGGCGTCTGGGCAGTCACGAGAACGTTGCTGATCGCGTGCATCACCCGGAGCCGCACCTTCGAGGCGATCGACAACCCCGATCGGACGCGCCTGACCCGGTCCTCCAGGTTGCTCCGCCCCTGATAATAGATCAGCGACAACTCGCTATCGGGATCGCTGGTTTGCTCGCTCTCGTTGCGCCAGGCGGGCATCCAGAACTCCGTATCCGGGGTAAAGAGATCGAGCCACGCGTCATAGCTCCCCTCGTCCAGCAGCAGGGCTTCGCGGTAGAGCAGTGCCTCCGCTTCCCGGAGCATCTGGTCGGTCATGCCAACGCCTCCCGCATGCGGCTGGCCCAGGCGCGATAATAGCTGTGGAACAGGCTTTCGTCGCCGGTCTGCGCCTGGCCGAGCACGCTGCGCTCCGGATGGAGGCCGATCATGTCCGAATACGCATTCCCGCCCTCGACCGAGGCCGCGAGGCCGCGGGCATGGCCCTGCAGCCAGGGACGTTCCTGCCGGGCCATGCCGGCCTGGCATTCCTCATAGGCGACGGTGTCGTCAGGGGTGGCCATGCCGGTGGGATTGAAGAAATCCTCATATTGCCGGATGCGCATTCGCCGCGCCTCGGCGCTTTCCCCACGCGGGGCGATGCACCAGGTCTGCATTTCGGTATAGTTATGCGCCACCGGGCGGATCACGCGCAGCTGGCTGGACGCGTTTTCGGCGATCTGCAGATTCGGAAAGATCGTCAGGTTGCGCATGTTGAACATCCAGTTGCGCCGCTCCGCCCCGACCCGTGCGGCAATTTCATCGGCGCGCTCGAAGAGCGGCAACGCCGGCGTTACGGCCATCAGTCCCCAGTTCAGGACATGACCATGGGCGAAGCTGAACGTGCCACCGGTCGGCCCTGCAGCATCCTCCTTCCAGAAATCGCTGCCGCCCAGCGTCGACTGGACCACTTCGTTCTTCTGCTCTTTCGCCCGCGCCTCGAGGATGCGGATGTAGCTCGGGTGCGTCGAGGTGAAGTGATATTGGTCCGAGCAATTCTCGAGCTGCATCTTCCAGTTGGCGGCATAGGTGAACCGCACGGCGCCCGGCACCAGCTCAACGCCGTCACTGCTCTGATCCACCAGAAGATCGATCAGCTTGCGCGCTTCGCCCAGATAGTCGTCGAGGCTCGGCACATCGGGGTTCAGGCTGGCGAACAGGAAGCCGCGATATTCGCCGAAGCGGGGAATGCGGGCGAGATCGTGATCCTCCCGGTCGAAGCCGGCGCCATAGCTGCCGGCGCTCTTCCACTTGATGTTGCGATTGGTACCCGCGCTGTCGAAAGTCCAGCTGTGATAGGGGCAGACGTGCAGCCGGGCATTGCCCGAACATTGCTGCGCGATGCGCGCGCCCTTGTGCGGACAGGCGTTGATGAAACCATTCAGCGCCCCCTCGCCCGACCGGCTGACCAGGATCGGTACCCTGCCAATGAAGCCGGTGAAGAAATCATGGGGCTTTTCCGCCTGGCATGCCATGCCGACGAACACCCAGCCGCCTTCGAAGATGTGACGCTGTTCAAGATCGAACAAATCCGGGTCGCTGAACAATGCCCGGTTGATGCGAAAGACGCCGTCAGTCGGACGATCGTCGATCAGATCGGTCATGCGATAGGCGGACATGGTTTCCTCTCCTGAGAATGTCAGTCGACGACAATTTCGACGAGCGTGGGCTCGTTCGCGGCAAAGGACCAGGCGAGTGCCGCGTCGAGCGCCTCGGGCGTCTCGGCCCGGCGCGCCGCCATGCCGTGCCCGGCAGCAAGCGCGCAGAAATCGAGTCCCGTCAAATCCGTGCCCTCGACTTTCCGGAGGCCGAAATGGCGCCCGAAGGATTCCAGCGCTTCATACCGACGATTGGCGATCACCAGCACGCTGAACGGAAGCCCGAGGCGGCTGGCGGTGAACAGCGCCTGGATCGAATACATCGCCGACCCGTCGCCGATCAGCGCGATCACGCGCTCGCCCGGCCGCGCCATCGCAATACCGACCGCCGCAGGCAGGCCATATCCCAGGCCGCCGCTGGCCGTCGTGTAAAAGCCGTCCGCGCGGAGGATCGGCAGGAGATCGTGGAGTGCATCCCGGCTGGACGGCGCCTCTTCGACGACCACCGACTTCGCTGGCCGAAGCGCGGCGATGCGGTGCATTGCCAGCCGATCGGTCATCCTGTCACCCGGCGGCGGAACGACCGGATCGCGGACCGCCGACACGACGCGCGGCGCGGGAGAGGATCGCCGCGCCAATGATTCGAGCGCCATCCGGCTATTGGCCAGGATCGCCCTGCCCGAGGGCGCCCAGGACAGCACGGCCGGATTATCGTCGATCAGCCACAGTACGAGATCCGCGGGAACATGCGGCCCGTCGGCTTCGGTGTGATAGAGATTCAGCGGTCCGCCGACGACCAGCGCCAGATCATGCCGCGCCAGTTGCTCTACGATGTCGCTGCGGCTCGCGCGCAGGAAGCCGGCAAACCGCGGGTGATCCTCGGGGAAGGCATTGCGGCATGCGAACGGGGCCGCATAGACTTCGGCGCCATGGATTTCCGCGAAGCGGATGGCCGCCTCCCATGCCCCGTCGCGCGCGGCGCCTGCGCCCAGAACGAGCGCCGGCCGTTCCGCCTTCTCCAGCGCGGCGGCAAGCTGCGCCAGCGCGGCCGGATCACCTGGGTTCGCGGTCGCGATCGTGCGGATATCCACCGCCTCGCCTTCCTGGTCCCAATCGTCCACCGGGACCGACACGAAGGTGGGCCCGAACGGGGGCGTCATCGCGACATGATAGGCGCGGGCGATCGCGCGTGGCACATCGGCTGCGCGCGCCGGCTCGCACGCCCATTTGACGAATGGACGGGGAAACTCGGTGGGGCGGTCGGCATGCAGGAACGGTTCGAACGGCAGGATGGATCGCGCCTGCTGCCCGGCCGTGACCACCAGGGGCGTCTGGTTCTTGAAGGAAGTGAACAGATTGCCCATCGCGTGGCCCACGCCGGCCGAGCTGTGCAGATTGACCAGCGCCGCGTTGCGCGTCGCCTGGGCATATCCGTCCGCCATGCCGATCACCGTGGATTCCTGAAGCCCGAGCACATAATCGAAGTCCGCGGGAAAATCGCGGAACATGGGGAGTTCCGTCGATCCGGGGTTTCCGAAGATGCGGGTCATCTCCAGACGACGCAGCAGATCCAGCGTCACCTCTCTCACCGTGGCCATCGACCTCGACTCCTCCCCCTCGATTGGAAGTCGAGTGGACCCGGCCGGTGCATGCCGTCCATTGCAAAATCCGGTCAAGGTCATCGAATATTCGCATGACTTGGCTGGTCGGGCGACTGACCCGACCGCACTCGACCGATTAGGGAAAGCCCGGCGCCAGGACGACGAGCGAACGCACCACCGCGGATGGTCCCGACTGGCAACACGATGGGGCTATGCTGGGCAGCTTCCGGCGGAAGGCTTGGTGGACAGGGCTGGATTCGAACCAGCGTACGGGAAACCCGGGCAGATTTACAGTCTGCTGCCTTTAACCACTCGGCCACCTGTCCATTGGGCCGCTCTAAAAGCGAGGCGGTCCAATGCCGACCGAAAGCGGTGCTGTCAACGGCTTGCAGGCCTTGCGCGACGCGGCGGTGACGAATACGCCTCGCAACAATCTTTCAACACCCCGGGGGTCTCCATGCGCCGCTCGTTTCTGCTTGCCACTGCCCTGCTCGCCGTATCGGCACCGGCCTTTCCGCAGTCGGTCGATCGCGGCCAGGTCAATCGCCTGATCGACGAGGGCACGACGCGCAGCCAGGTCATGGTCACCGCCGAGCATCTCGCCGATGTCATCGGCCCGCGCCTGACCAATTCGCCCGGCATGCGCCAGGCCGAAAGCTGGACCCAGGCCAAGTTCAGCGAATGGGGCCTCAAGAACATCCACAAGGAAGGTTTCGAGTTCGGGCGGGGCTGGTGGATCAACAACGCCAGCGTGCGCATGATCACGCCGCGTCCGATCCAGCTGACCGCGATCCCGATCGCCTGGACGCCTTCGACCAATGGCACGATCAGCGCGCCGGTGTTCGTCGCCCCGATGAGCCGCGAGCGCGACTTCGACAAGTGGCGCGGCAAGCTGAAGGGCAAGATCGTGATGATCACCCTGCCCAATACCGGCAGCGAGCCCGGCGAGCCGGCGTTCAAGCGCTACACCAGCGAGGAACTGGGCAAGCTCGATCAGTATCAGCAGCCGAGCTATGATCCCGAGGCCGCCGATCGCCGCGTGAAGCGGCTCGACTATGCCAAGAAGCTCGACGCCTTTCTCAAGGCCGAGGGGGCGGTCGCCTATGCGACCTTGTCGCGGCTCGACGGCAAGCTGGTG
>CAISGR010000261.1 GCA_903884945.1 uncultured bacterium | reverse complement strand
CGCGCGCCGGAACAGGCGCAGCACCCGCCGCCTGGAACCAGGCCGGCCAGTCCTGGGCGCGGTAGGAGCGCAGCAGCGTCGCCCCCAGCAGGTCGCGCGGCTCGGCCAGGCCGCGCGCGATCGCGGGCGTGCAGAGCGGCGTCAGCGGCGTCTCGATCAGCGCCACGCTTTCCGTGCCGTGCCACGCGCCGTCGCCGAAGCGGATCGCGAAATCCAGGCCCTCGCCCGCGATATCGACGCGGTTGTTGTTGGTGAACAGCCGCAGGTCGATCCGCGGATGCGCTGACCGGAAGCCGGCCAGCCGCGGGAGCAGCCAGCCGGTCGCGAACGTCCCCACCGCCGCGACCGACAGGACCTGGGTCGCCATGCCACCGGCGATCCCCTCGACCAGCTCGGCGATGCGATCGAAGCTGTCGGCCAGCGCCGGGAGCAGCGCCAGCCCTTCGTCGGTCAGCGCGAGGCCGCGCGGCAACCGGCGGAACAGCGTCACGCCCAGCCGCGTCTCCAGCCCCTTGACCTGATGGCTCACCGCCGCCTGCGTCACGCACAGTTCGATCGCGGCGCGGGTGAAGGAGAGGTGCCGCGCCGACGCCTCGAACGCGCGCAGGGCATTGAGCGGCAGATGCGGGCGGACCATCGGCCAGCCATAAGTTAATCTAGGGGCTCGGGCCAGCTTTGATCCTTTGTGCGACCGCACGATGCAGCCCTAGAAACCCGGCATCGACCACGGAGACAATGGCCATGACGATCGACCGGCGACGCTTCACCACCAGCCTGCTGCTTGGCGCCGGCGCGGGAATCCTCGGGTTTCCGCAGGCAGCCAGCGCGGCCCCCGCCATGGCACGGCAAAGCGCCACGCTCCTCGTCGATCAGGCGACGGGCCGGATCCTCCACCGCACCGGCCCCTGCGCCACGCGCTTCTCGCCTTGCTCGACCTTCAAGATTCCCTTGGCCTTGATCGGCTATGACGCCGGCATCCTGACGGACGCGCACCACCCGGCCTGGGACTATCGCCCGGCGGTCCACCAGGCGCACCGCGCCGAGGAGAAGCGCCGCACCGATCCCACCGACTGGGAGCTCAACTCGGTCGTCTGGTATTCGCAGGAGATCACCCGCCGGCTCGGCGCCGCCCGCTTCGGCGCCTTTGTCGACCGCATCGGCTATGGCAATCGCGACGTCAGCGGCAATCCCGGCAAGGATGACGGGCTCGAGCAGGCCTGGCTCTGCTCCTCGCTCGCGGTGTCGCCCGACGAGCAGGTCGCGTTCCTCCGCCGGCTGCTTGCGGGGCGGCTGCTGTCGCCCGGGGCGTGCGCCCGGGCCGCCGCGATCATTCCGGCATTCGACGGGAGCGGGGGCTGGCGCGTGCACGGCAAGACCGGCAGCGGCTGGCTGCGCGACGGAGCCGGCCAGATCGACCGCTCGGAGCCGCTCGGCTGGTTCGTCGGCTGGGCGGACAAGGGCCCGCGCAGGCTGGTATTCGCCCGGCTACAGGCCGGCGGCGGCACGCCCGATCCAAGCGCCGGCCGCACCGCGCGCACCGCACTGCTCGACGAGATCGCCCGACTGGCGGGATAGCGCGCCCTGTCGCGGCGTACCCGGCGCGCGCCGACGACGGCTCGGGATTCTTCGCGCTTTACGCCGCTAACTCGATTGACTTTTTCATGCTGCGATGCAAAATATCCCTTCTATCCGGAGGGTTATGATGCAGACTTGGCTGATATTGGAAGCCGAGCTTATCGTCGCGCTTGTCGTCGTCATGCTGCGGACCCGACGGGTGCAGCGCCGCAAGCAGCGCGCGCAATTCCGCCGGAAACGGAACAAGGCCTATCAGGCCGCCTGGAACCGGATCATGCTCCCGCGTTTCCGCCGGAAGATCGCCTATCTCCCGCTGGAAGAGCGGGATCCGCAGATCCGCCTGTAGCGCGCGACCGGCAAGGCGGCGCATGCAGAAACGTGCGGCCCTCCGTGGAAACTCGGTCCAGACCGGTCCGGCCAGCTAGGCGTCTGCACCGCGCCTCTCGAGCAAAGTCGCTTCCATTCGCCGCAGCGTTAGGCGTGGCCCCGGGCGGGGCAGCCCCGGTCAGCAAATAGGCGTCACGAAATCAGCAAATAAGCATCACGAAATCCGCTGCGCCAGTTCCTTGTTGATCCCCAGCGCCGCCAGCGTGCCGAGCGCGCCCGAGAGCAGATAGGCGCCCGCCGCGATCAGCCCGAAATTGCTCGCCAGCACCAGCGCCACGAAGGGAGCGAAGCCCGCGCCGAACAGCCAGGCAAGGTCCGAGGTGAGCGCAGCGCCGGTATAGCGGCGCGCCGTCGCGAAATTGGCCGCGACCGCGCCGGAGGACTGGCCGAACGCGAGGCCGAGCAGCGCGAAGCCGGCGACCATGAACACCAGCTCGCCGAGATAGCCCGCATTGAGCAGCTGCGGCGCGAAGCCGCTGAACGCGGCGATCCCCGCCGCCGACACGCCGAGCAGGTAGCGCCGGCCGATGCGATCGGCGATCAGCCCGGAGGCGACCACCGCGACCACGCCCACCGCCGCGCCGACGATCTCGATCAGCAGGAAGCGCACCGGATCCTGCCTGGTGAACAGGAACACCCAGGACAGCGGGAACACCGTGACCATATGGAACAGCGCGAAGCTGGCGAGCGGGGCGAAGGCGCCGATCACGATGTTGCGCCAGTCGCTGCGCAGCGTCTCGGCGACGCTCGACGGCTGCAACTCGCGGCGCTCGAACAGCGCCTCATATTGCGGGGTCGAGACCATGCGCAGCCGCGCGAACAGCGCGACGACGTTGATCGCGAAGGCGACGAAGAAGGGATAGCGCCAGCCCCAGTCGAGGAAATCGGCCGGCGACAGCGTCGTCACGAAAAAGGCGAACAGCGCGCTCGCCACCATCAGCCCGAGCGGCGCGCCGAGCTGCGGGATCATCGCATACCAGCCGCGGCGATTCTCCGGCGCGTTGAGCGCGAGCAGCGAGGCGAGCCCGTCCCAGGCGCCGCCCAGCGCCACGCCCTGGCCGAGGCGGAACAGCGCCAGCAGCGCGGCGGACCAGAGGCCGATCGTCTCATATCCGGGCAGGAACGCCACCGCGGCGGTCGATCCGCCGAGCAGGAACAGCGCGATGGTCAGCTTGGTGCCGCGCCCGAGCGCCTCGTCCACGCCGAGGAAGATCAGCGACCCGATCGGCCGCGCGACGAACGCCAGCGCGAAGATCGCGAAGGAATAGAGCGTGCCGGTCACCCGGTCGACAAAGGGGAACACCAGCGCCGGGAAGACCAGGACCGAGGCGATCGCATAGACGAAGAAATCGAAGAATTCCGAGGTGCGGCCGACGATCACGCCGATCGCGATCTCGCCGGGCATGATCTCGCTGTGGCGGGTGCCGGCATGCGCGGCGCGATCCATGATGTGGGGGGCGGGCACGGTCCGGGCGGTCATCGATACGTATTCCTTGGTGCCGGCTGGGCGGTCGGTGGCGCCGGCATGGAGTCGGTCGATCGCTTATAGACCCTTGGCGGCGCCGGGGGGATTGGACAAAATGTCCAATGTCGCAGTGCAGCATCGAAGCCTAGCGGGGGCTCCATGCCCCTAACTGGCCATTCCCTCCGCGCGCCCGCCGCCGGTCTCCGCCTGTTTCTCCGTTCCGCTTCAGTGATCGGCCTCGCCGCGCTGCTCGGCGGGTGCGACATGGTGGTGATGAACCCGGCGGGCGATGTCGCGCTGCAGCAGCGCAACCTCGTCGTCATCGCGACGGTGCTGATGCTGATGATCGTCATCCCGGTGATCGCGCTCGTCTGCCTGTTCGCCTGGCGCTATCGCGCAAGCAACGAGGCGGCGCGCTACGAGCCGGACTGGGATCATTCGGCCCAGCTCGAACTGGTGATCTGGTCGGCGCCGCTGCTGATCGTGATCTGCCTCGGCGCGGTCACCTGGACCGGCACCCACCTGCTCGATCCCTATCGCCCGATCGGGCGCCTCGCCGCCGGCCGGCCGGTGCCCGCCGACGCGAAGCCGCTCGAGGTGCAGGTCGTCTCGCTCGACTGGAAATGGCTGTTCATCTATCCCGAATATGGCATCGCGACGGTCAACGAGCTCGCTGCGCCGGTCGACCGGCCGATCCGCTTCCGCCTCACCTCCTCCTCGGTGATGAACGCCTTCTACGTGCCGACGCTGGCCGGCATGATCTACACCATGCCGTCGATGGAGACGAAGCTCAACGCCGTCATCAACCATCCCGGCGACTATGCCGGCTTCTCCTCCAACTATAGCGGCGCCGGCTTCTCCGGCATGCGCTTCCGCTTCCACGGCATGGACCAGGCCGGCTTCGATGCCTGGGTCGCCCGCAACCGGGCCAGCGGCGCGACGCTGAGCCGCGCGACCTATCTGGCGCTCGAAAAGCCGACCGAGAAGGTCCCGGTGATGCGCTTCGCCAGCGTCGCCCCCGGCCTGTTCGACGCCGTGGTCAACCAGTGCGTCCGGCCGGGCACGACCTGCATGGCGGACATGATGCACCGTTCGGGCGGGCATCCCGCCGCGATGGAGCACATGCCCGGCATGGGCACGCCGCAGGGCAGGCGCCCCGAGGAACCGCTCACCACCGCCGGCGCGGGCGGCCCCGCCCCCGCCACCCCGGCGGATGTCGACCACCGCAGCGACGCCGCGCCGGCGCCGCGCCATCCCGCCCATTGAACGGCCCGATCATGACCAACGCCCCCCTTTCCGTCAGCCCGATCCTCGGCCGCTTCACGCTGGAATCGCTTCCCCTGCACGAGCCGATCGTGGTCGCCACCTTCGCCGCGGTCGCGCTCGGCGGGATCGCGCTGCTCGGCGCGGTCACCTATTTCCGCCTCTGGACCTATCTCTGGCGCGAATGGTTCACCACCGTCGATCACAAGCGCATCGGGATCATGTACATGATCCTCGGCGTGGTGATGCTGCTGCGCGGCTTTGCCGATGCGATCATGATGCGCCTGCAGCAGGCGATGGCGTTCGGCGGGTCCGAGGGCTATCTCAACGCCCATCACTATGATCAGATCTTCACCGCGCATGGCGTGATCATGATCTTCTTCGTGGCGATGCCGATCGTCACCGGGCTGATGAACTATGTCGTGCCGCTGCAGATCGGCGCGCGCGACGTCTCCTTCCCCTTCCTCAACAATTTCAGCTTCTGGATGACGACGGCGGGCGCCGTGATCGTGATGATGAGCCTGTTCGTCGGCGAGTTCGCGCAGACCGGCTGGCTGGCCATGCCGCCGCTGTCGGGGATCAGCTACAGCCCCGGGGTCGGGGTCGATTACTATATCTGGTCGCTGCAGATCGCGGGCGTCGGCACGCTGCTGTCCGGCGTCAACCTGATCGCGACGATCGTGAAGATGCGCGCGCCGGGCATGACGATGATGCGCATGCCGATCTTCACCTGGACCGCGCTGTGCACCAACATCCTGATCGTCGCGGCCTTCCCGGTGCTGACCGCGGTGCTCGCGCTGCTCTCGCTCGATCGCTACGCCGATACCAGCTTCTTCACCAACACCCTCGGCGGCAACCCGATGATGTACGTGAACCTGATCTGGATCTGGGGCCATCCGGAGGTCTACATCCTGATCCTGCCGATGTTCGGCGTCTTCTCCGAGGTGACCGCGACCTTCTCGGGCAAGCGCATCTTCGGCTATACCTCGATGGTCTACGCCACGATGGTGATCACGCTGCTCGCCTATGTCGTGTGGCTGCACCATTTCTTCACCATGGGATCGGGCGCGAGCGTCAACAGCTTCTTCGGTATCACCACCATGGTGATCTCGATCCCGACCGGTGCGAAGATCTTCAACTGGCTGTTCACCATCTATCGCGGGCGCGTGCGCTTCGAGCTGCCGATGATGTGGACGATCGCCTTCATGATCACCTTCACCATCGGCGGCATGACCGGCGTGCTGCTCGCCGTGCCGCCGGCCGATTTCGTGCTGCACAATTCGCTGTTCCTGATCGCGCATTTCCACAACGTGATCATCGGCGGCGTGCTGTTCGGCGCCTTCGCCGCGATCAACTACTGGTTCCCCAAGGCGTTCGGCTTCCGGCTGAACCAGTTCTGGGGCAAGGTGTCCTTCTGGTTCTGGGTGATCGGCTTCTACTTCGCCTTCATGCCGCTCTACGTGCTCGGGCTGATGGGCGTGACGCGGCGGCTGCGCACCTTCGACGATCCCGGCCTGCAGATCTGGTTCGTCATCGCTGCCTTCGGCGCCTTCCTGATCGCGCTGGGGATCGCGGCGATGCTCGTGCAGTTCGCCGTCAGCATCCGCGATCGCGAGAAGCTGCGCGACACCACCGGCGATCCGTGGAACGGCCGCACGCTCGAATGGGCGACCTCGTCGCCGCCGCCCGACTATAATTTCGCCTTCACGCCCGTCGTCCACGATGCGGACGCCTGGGCCGACATGAAGGCGCATGGCTATGTCCGGCCGACGAGCGGCTTCAAGCCGATCCATATGCCGTCGAGCACGGGCACCGGCGTGATCCTGGCGGGGCTGAGCGTCGCCTTCTCGGTCGGCATGATCTGGTATGTCTGGTGGCTCGCCGGGCTCAGCTTCGTCGCGACGCTCGCGGTCGCGATCGCCCACAGCTTCAACTACAGGCGCGATTTCCACATTCCAGCGGCCGAGGTGGTCGCGGCGGAGGATGCGCGAACCCGCCTGCTCGCATCGGGAGCACTGGCATGAGCGCGGCACCGGCGGCGTTCCCGCGCGACCAGTTCCACCTCGCCGAGGAGCATGAGCATCCCGAGGGGTCGAGCACGATGCTCGGCTTCTGGATCTACCTGATGAGCGACTGCCTGATCTTCGCGATGCTGTTCGCGACCTATGGCGTGCTCGGCACCTCCTATGCCGGCGGGCCCGGCCCGAAGGAGCTGTTCGAGCTGCCGCTGGTCGCGCTCAACACCTCGATGCTGCTGCTCTCGTCGATCACCTATGGCTTCGCGATGCTGGCGATGACGGACGGCAAGGTCCGCGCGACCCAGGCCTGGCTGGCGGTCACCGGGCTGTTCGGCCTCGCCTTTCTCGGCATCGAGCTCTACGAATTCGCGCACCTGATCCATGAGGGCGCCGGGCCGCAGCGCAGCGCCTTCCTCTCGTCCTTCTTCACGCTGGTCGGCACGCACGGGCTGCACGTCACCTTCGGCCTGGTCTGGCTGGTGGTGCTGATGGCGCAGGTCGGCCTGCACGGGCTGATCCCGGCCAATCGCCGCCGCCTGATGTGCCTCAGCCTGTTCTGGCACTTTCTGGACGTGATCTGGATCGGCGTCTTCACCTTCGTCTATCTGATGGGAATGCTGCGATGAGCGCGGATCTGTCCGGCCACCACGATACCGGCCACCTCCATGACGAGGAGGGCCATGGCTCGCGCAAGGGCTATTGGATCGGCTTCGCGCTGTCGGTGGTGCTCACGGCGATTCCCTTCGCGCTGGTGATGACGCACCCGCTGTCCAGCCAGGCGACGGCCTTCCTCATCATGCTGTTCGCCGCGGTGCAGATCGTGGTGCACATGATCTTCTTCCTGCACATGAACCGGCGGGCGGAAGGCGGCTGGTCGATGATGGCGCTGCTGTTTACCGTGGTGATCGTCGCGATCGCTCTCAGCGGGTCGCTCTGGGTGATGTACCACATGAACGCGAACATGATGCCCGTGCCGCAGGAAATGGGATCGATGGGATGAAGCCGGCGCGCCCGTCGGCGGCGCGCGTGCTGACCGGGTCGTGCCTCCTGCTGGCGATCGCCGCGCTGCTCGCGCTCGGCACCTGGCAGGTGCAGCGGCTGGCATGGAAGCGCGCGCTGATCGCGCAGGTCGCGGCAAGGCTCCGCGCGGCGCCGGTGCCCGCGCCCGGCCCGGCCGCCTGGGCCGGGATCGGCCCGCGCGACGCCTATCGCCGCGTCAGCGCGCAGGGTGCCTTCCTGCCCGGGCGCGACACCTTCGTGCAGGCCGTGACGGTGCGCGGCCCCGGCTGGTGGGCGATCACCCCGCTGCGCACCGGCGCAGGCGCCACGATCCTCGTCAATCGCGGCTTCGTGCCGACCCGCGCGCCGCTCCCGCCCGAGCCGGGCGCGCGGACCGTGACCGGCCTGCTCCGCCTCAGCGAGCCGCAGGGCGGCTTCCTGCGCGCCAATGCGCCCGCGCCGGACCGCTGGTATTCGCGCGACGTCGCCGCGATCGCCGCGCGGCGCGGGATCGGCCCGGTCGCGCCCTATTTCATCGATGCCGATGCCGGCCGGGCCGCCCCCGGCGCGCCGGTCGGCGGGCTGACCGTGGTGGCATTTCCGAACAATCACCTCATCTATGCGCTGACATGGTATGGCCTGGCGGTGATGGCGATGATCGGTCTTGTCTTCTGGTATCGCGCGGGCCGCCGCGACGGCGGGCGGTGACGGACGCCGGCGCCCTGCGCGCGGCCCCGGCATCGGCGCGGCTGCCGGCCGACCGCGCCGGGCACGAGAACATGCACCAGCTCGTCCAGCTGCGCTGGCTCGCGGTCGGCGGGCAGCTGCTGACGATCGGGCTGACGCATTTCGCCTTCCACATCCGCCTGCCCGTGGTGCCGATGCTCGGCGTGCTCGTCGGCCTGGTCGTGCTCAACGCGCTCAGCCTGGTGCGGCTGCAGCTGCCCTATCGCATCACCAACGCGGCGCTGTTCGGCGCGCTGCTGCTCGATGTCGCCGCGCTCTCGGCCCAGCTCTATCTCAGCGGCGGGGCGACCAATCCCTTCGTCTCGCTGTTCCTGCTGCAGGTCGTGCTCGGATCGGTGCTGCTCGATCGCTGGTCGACCTGGGTGATCGTCGGCGCGACCAGCCTCGCCTTCGCGCTGCTCACGCTCTTCTACCGCCCGATCACCCTGCCCGCCGGCTTTCGCGAGACGCTGTTCGGCCTGCACGTCCAGGGCATGTGGGTGTGCTTCGCGCTGGTCGCGGTGCTGCTGGTGCTGTTCGTCACGCGGATCAACGGCAATTTGCGCGCGCAGGACGCCTATCTTGCCGACATGCGCCGGCGCGCGGCGGAGGAGGAGCATATCGTGCGCATCGGCACGCTCGCCTCGGGCGCCGCGCACGAGCTCGGCACGCCGCTGTCCTCCATGTCGGTGATCCTGGGCGACTGGCGCCGCCACCCGGCGATCGCGCGCGACCGCGATCTCGCGCAGGAAGTGGAGGAGATGCAGGCCGAGCTGCTCCGCTGCAAGGCGATCGTCACCGGCATCCTGCTTTCCTCGGGCGAGGCGCGCGGCGAGGAATCCGCCGCGACCAGCGTGCGCGCCTTTCTCGACGGGGTGGTGACCGGCTGGCGCGCCGCGCGCGGCTTTGCCGGCGCGCGCTATGACGATCGCTTCGGCCGCGACGTGCCGATCGCGTCGGACGTCGTGCTGCAGCAGGCGGTGTTCAACCTGCTCGACAATGCCGCCGAGGCGGCGCCCGCCGGGTTCGACATCCGCCTCGCGCGCGATCGCGACGACCTGGTCTTCACCGTCGCCGATCGCGGCCCGGGCTTCGCGCCCGATCAGCTCGCCGCGCTCGGCACGCCCTATAACAGCAACAAGCCCCGGCTCGGCGCCGGGCTCGGCCTGTTCCTCGTCGCCAATGTGGCGCGCAAGCTGGATGGCACGCTCGCCGCGCGCAACCGCGCCGGGGGCGGCGCCGAGGTGACGCTGCGCCTGCCGCTCGCCGGCCTCGCGCTGGCCGAGGGCGCGCTGCGCGACGCTGTCGCGGCGGAGGCGGCGCATGGCGGATAAGCCGGTCCTGTTCCTCGTCGAGGACGATGCCGCCTTCGCGCGCACGCTGCAGCGCTCGTTCGAGCGGCGCGGCTATGCCGTCTTCACCGCCACCGGCGCGGCCGAGCTCGCGGCGCTGCTCGCCGCGCGCACGCCGGCCTATGCGGTGGTCGACCTGAAGCTCGCCCAGACCTCCGGGCTCGGCTGCGTCGAGACGCTCCATGCCGTCGATCCGGCGATCGTGATCGTGGTGCTCACCGGCTATGCCAGCATCGCCACCGCGGTGCAGGCGATCAAGCTCGGCGCCACCTCCTATCTCGCCAAGCCCGCCAATACCGACGATATCGAGCGCGCCTTCGGCATGACCGCGGGCGATGCCGCGGTGCCGATCGCCGGCCGCCAGACCTCGATCAAGACGATGGAATGGGAACGCATCAACGAGACGCTGGCGGAAACCGGCTTCAACCTCTCCGAAACCGCCCGCCGCCTCGGCATGCACCGCCGCACGCTCGCGCGGAAGCTCGAGAAGCGCCCGATCGTCTGAGCCGCCCGGCCGCGTCCGCTCAGGCCGGGCCGGGCAGCGCCGGTGCCGCCATCGCGGCGATGAAATCGCTCACGTTCGATCCGATCACGACGTCATGGTCCTTGTCGAAGGAGACCACGCCCACGTCATTGCCCGCCAGGTCGATCGTCGCCATGGTTCGCACCGCGCAGAGATTGACGAGCAGCGGCTCGCCATTGATCGCCTTCAGCAGGATAAACTGCGGTTTGCCGTCCGACATTCACTAAGCTCCGGTTTCGTGCCGCAACGGGCACGCTATCTTCCACTATAGCGCGAAATCGGCCCCGCCGGGCGCGCGGCGCGAATCTAGGGACAATGCCGGAAGCCCCGCGCCCGCCGCGCCGGCCCCGGCGCGACACACCCCGCGACAGGCTCGCTCCACCGAACAAGGGTCGAACTGGCCGCGCCGCTGGGGCAAGGCAGGGCACGGGGGCCTCCATCCTGGAAGAGGATTAGTAATGCGTATCAACATCTTGAGCTCGGCGATCGCCGGCATGGCGCTCACCGTCGCGCTGCCCGCCATCGCCCAGACGACCACCACGCCGGGCCAGACGACCCCGGGCCAGACCACGCCCGGCACCACTACCACCGCCCCGGCGCCCGATCCGATGACGCAGCCGGCCACCACGCCCGATCCGGCCCCGAGCGCCACCACGCCCGCGCCGGACAGCACCGCCACCACCCCGCCGGCCGACACCATGGCGACGGACAGCACCGCGACCGATCCGGCCGATACCGGCAAGAAGCACAAGAAGAAAAAGCACTGATCGCCCCGCAGGGCTAAGTCATGACAGGGCGGCGCGGGCATCCCCCGCGCCGCTTTTTTTTGCGCCCTCCCGCGCAAGGGCGGCCCCGGCCTCCGGTCGCTTCGGGCGACGTCGAGCAACCGCCCGGAGCCAGCCCCTAGCCCGCGTGCAGCTTGGCGAAGCCCATGAAATAGGATCGGATCGTGCGGTCCTCGATCGGCCGGATCAGCGTCGCGACCGTCTCGGCCAGCGCGGCATCCCCGGTCGCCGCGTCGCCGATCAGATAGCCCATCGACCAGTGCGGGAAGATCCGCGTCTCCACCGTGTCGCGCGCCAGCTCGACCAGGTCGCCATGCGCCGGGTCGCGCCGGATCCGCTCCATCGCCGCGCACACCGCCGCGTCCGGCCCCTCCAGCGCCTGCAGGTAGCGCATGCCCCCGGCGACGAGCAGCCCGGTGATCCCGTCCGCCTCGTTCCGCGCCCGCGCTTCGCACAGCATCGCATCGAGCCAGGACGGGTCGGGCTTCCTGCGGGCAGTGCTGATGTAAAGCAGGCGGAGCATCTTCATCCAGTATGGGGCACGGGAGCGCGATAGCCGGGCCCGGCATACAGGAGATTAAGCAAGAGGGTAAAGACGCGCGCGCGCCGGCCCTTGCATCGATTCAACCCTGCCCCGCGCGCGGCTATCCCGGCGTCATGAAGAAACGTCGCTCCGCCCCGCTCGAACAGGCCCTGCTCGCCGGCATCGCCGAAGGCCGCACCCTGGACGAATTGTGCCGCCGCCATGCGCTGCACCGCTCCACCGTCTATCTCTGGCTGCGCGACGAGGATTTCGCCGGGCGCATGGCCTGGGCCCGCGCGATCGGCTTCGATGCCATCGCCGACCAGATGATCGAGATCGCCGATGACAGCCGCAACGACTGGGTCGCGCGCGAGGACGCCGCCGGCGGCCCCGCCATCATGGTGCGCAATCCGGACAATGTCACCCGCTCGCGGCTGCGCATCGACGTGCGGCTGCGCATGCTCGCGCGCTGGGATCCGAAGCGCTGGGGCGATCCGCCCGGCGGCTATGCCGGCATGGGCGGGCTGGCCGGGATGATCGGCACCACGGGCGGCCTGGCGGACGGCACGGCGCGCCCGGCCGATCCGGTCGTGATCGCCACCCGCCTCGCCTCGCTCCTCACCCTCATCGCCACGCGCGACGGGGCGGAGGCGGAACCGGGGGCCGAGCATGCGGCCGAACACGGCATCGATGGCGGGTATCCGGGCATGATCGATGACGATCCCGCCTGATCCCGCGCTGCTCGATCGCCTCCTCGCCGCCGCCACCCCGGCCGAGCGCGCGGAGATCGCCGCGCTGGTCGCCGCCGATCCGGCGCCGTGGCGCGCGCAGCCGGGCGCGCAGCTCCAGGCGCTGGAAAGCACCGCCGACGTCACCGGCTATGGCGGCGCGGCGGGCGGCGGCAAGTCCGATCTGCTCGCCGGCCTCGCCCTCACCCGCCATCGCCGCTCGCTGATCCTGCGCCGCGAAAAGGCGCAGACCGAGGGCATCGTCCAGCGCATCGCCGAGATCCTCGGCACCACCGCCGGCTATGCCGCGCACCGCGCCGCCTGGAAGGTCCCGGCGCCGGGCGGGCCGCGCCTGATCGAGTTCGGCGGGCTCGATCGCCCCGGCGATCATCACAAATGGCAGGGCCGCGCGCATGACCTGATCGCCTATGACGAGGCGACCGAGCTGCGCGAGGCGCAGGTGCGCTTCACCATGGGCTGGGCGCGCACCAGCGATCCGGGCCAGCGCGCCCGGGTGGTGATGACGTTCAACCCGCCGACCAGCGCCGAGGGCCGCTGGGTGCTCGATTTCTTCGCGCCCTGGCTCGATCCCAACCATCCCGATCCCGCCGCGCCGGGCGAGCTGCGCTGGTTCAGCACGATCGGCGGGCGCGAGCGCGCGCTTGCCCGCCCCGATCCCTTCGTGCTGTTCCGCGGCGAGCCGCTCTATGATTTCGATCCGGCCGAGTTCGGCGCCGACAAGCGCATCACGCCGCGCTCGCGCACCTTCGTGCCGAGCCGCGTCGGCGACAACGCCTTCTATGTCCGCACCGGCTATGTCGATACGCTGCGCGCCCTGCCCGAGCCGCTGCGCGCGCAGATGCTCGACGGCGATTTCGCAGCGGGCGTGGAGGATGGCGACTGGCAGGTGATCCCCACCGCCTGGATCGAGGCGGCGATGGCGCGCTGGCGCCCGCGCGCCACCGGCGAGAAGGGCGAGATGGAGAGCATGGGCGTGGATGTCGCGGTGGGCGGGGCCGATTGCTTCGTCATCGCGCGCCGCCATGGCAGCTGGTTCGATACGCTGATCCGCGTGCCCGGCCGCGAGATCGCGCAGGACCAGGGCGGCCCGCAGACCGCCGCGCATGTCCTCGCCCATCGGCGGGATCGCGCGGTCGTGCATGTCGACGTGATCGGCTGGGGCCTCACCACCGCCAATTTCCTTGCCGAGAATGATGTGCAGACCGTGCCGGTCAACGGCGCCAGCGCCTCGCCGCGCGGCAGCGCGGACGGCAGCCTGAAATTCGCCAATCTGCGCGCCGAGATGGTGTGGCGGCTGCGCGAGGCGCTCGATCCGCAGGGCCCCGCGCCCGTCGCGCTGCCCGACGATCCGGGCCTGCGCGCCGATCTCGCCGCCTATCAGTGGCGCGTCTCCGCGCGCGGCGTGCTGGTGCGCCCGAAGGACGAGATGAAGGCGATCCTGGGCCGCTCCCCCGATGCCGGGGATGCGGTGTGCATGGCCAATTTCCGCACGATGAAGCAGGAAATGTGGGAAGACCTGCGCTGGGCCCGCCGCACCGCGCAGGACGATGCGGACGACCTGTACAAGGACCTGCAGGGCGACGCGGACGATCTCTACCGGGATTTGCGGTGAGGGGGGGCTGCGCAGCGGAAAAGCCGCGACTAGGTGAGGAAACTGAGCCTCCGACCATCTTATTGGCCTTAAGTGACAGCCGCGCCCATCTATTGCGAATTCGCCAAAACGCACTTCCCTCAGACTCCCTCGAAACGGTGCTCGCGATGCCACTCCAAAAAAGCGGGATCCGGATCGAACCGAACTGCCTCGAGCAAGTTCCTTCCCTGGTAAGGTTGAAAGAACAAACGGGTTTCCGGACTCTCACTCTTTAGGAGCCTGGACGAGAAAATCGCACGGCCTCCCGGGTCTACGCCCATCAGCCCGCGATCGAACGCACGATCGAAGGTCGCTGAGAGACACAGCCCATTGCGCGGATTATGCCGATTCTTCTCGTCGCTGCTCCACGGCATGATGTGGCTGGCGTTTAGCAGGCGCGTATCGGCAATTCCGGTAAGGCAGCACCTATTGTCGTAGTTCGCGAGCACGGCGCGCCGGAAAAAATCCTGTCCCACCCTTTGCTCGACGGTCACCGGAGCGGTCGTCGGGCCGACAAACTCCTGGAAGGTAAAGGGTCTCGATCGCTCTCGTACGGCTTGCTCGCTAAAGGGCCGAGCTTCCGTCAGCGCGGCGGCGTCGAGGACAAGCCTTGTCCAGTCGCTGTTGAACTCGGCCCATATCTCTCGATCCAGCGCGCTCGCCCCGTCCAGTCCCCTGCGCCCCGTATTCCTAATCTTCGGATCCAAACTGGCAAAATTGGCCAGCTTCATTGCTATGGACGAAGGCGTTCGGCCGATCGCCTGGGCAAGCGCGACGATTTCTGGATTACCGGAATGGATTTGCCCGAACGGGAGTTGGAAATAGAGATACAGCGCTCGCTTGGTCTCGGCCTCCGTCCAACGATTTACGGCCATGCGCGGTCCCCAGTCGCGCGCAGCCTAGCCCCAGCGATGCCCGAAATCGAGGGCTCGTAAGCCGTTGCGATGGACTTCGATAGAGGGCTCTTCAAGCTGTCCCTCGTTGTAGCCTTGTAGATTACGACGTATTACATTTTGGACGGCTCACGGCCGCGGCTTCCTATCGCGCATCAACGCGACGTCGGACGGAGGCAGCGCTACTCGAGAGTGTCGATCACTTCCGCATCGATGCGCATCGAAACAGAAAAGGCTCGGCCATCGATTCAAGCCGCGCAATTTTCGGCGCTTCTATCGTTGCGTTCGGGAATCCCTCTGATACAAGCGAGTGCCACTTGGGGTAGTCGGCAATGCTATGAAATTAGTCGAGCTTTTTTGCGGCTGCGGAGGGTTTTCCCGGGGCGCGCACGATGCCGGATTTGAGGTCGCCGCTGCGTATGATGTCGACAGCATCCTAACGTCGTCCTACGAACGCAACTTTCCGAACACGAAGCTCTTCATCCGTGACGTTGCGCTTCTAACGGGAGCCGAGATTTGCGCAGACGTCGGCGAAAAGCCATTCGGCATATTCGGCGGGCCACCTTGTCAAGGCTTCAGCGATATCGGCAAACGTGATCTCAACGACCCCCGTCGCGGGCTGTTGGGACACTTCTTTCGTATCGTCGCCGAAATCAGGCCAGCGTTTTTCGTGATGGAGAATGTGCGCGGCCTCGCATACCGCGACAACCGACCCGTTCTCGATGCCGCCTTAGCCAAGGTTGAGCGCTGGTACGATATTCTAGAGCCCAAAGTGTGGGATTCATCCGAGTTCGGCGCCGCGACGAAACGCAACCGCATGTTCGTGATCGGCGTTCGCAAGGGCCTGCAGTCACCTGTCAGAAGCGAGCATCTCGAAGCCCGTAAACGTAAGCCCGCGACGGTCAAACAGGCGATCGCGGATCTAGCTAGCGCGAGAGAAATCAAGCCGACCGAAGATTTACCGGGCTTCGACCGTTGGAAGATCGTACGTCGTGGCGCCACTTCTCCTTACGCCTGGTCCCTGCGAGCGAGCGACGATATATTCACTGGCCATCGCCCTACACAACACACGAGTAAGGTTATCGAGCGCTTTTCCGGTGTCGGGCAGGGGCAGTTCGACAAGGTCGGTCGGCATCCACGGCTCGCCTGGACCGGCCAATGCCCAACACTTCGCGCCGGTACCGGCGCTGATTTAGGGTCCTTTCAATCGGTGCGGCCGATTCATCCGGAGGAGGATCGGGTAATCACCGTCCGCGAGGGCGCCCGGCTGCAAGGATTTCCGGACAGCCACGTGTTTCATCCTACGGTGTGGCATAGCTTTCGTATGATAGGAAACAGCGTTTCACCGATTATGGCAGAAGCCGTTTTCTCCACAATACGAGATAGGCTTCGGCTCAACATAGCTCCTGGCGTGATCGCGACGCAGGAGTTCGTAGCCAACGAGCGGATCGAATCGAAAGAGTCCGACCGCCACTCTTTCGACGAACCCCTACTACAAGCCGCGGAGTAGGCACTGGCTGATCGCCTCACACCGGAGCGCCGATCATGGTTGATGTCGCGCGTCGGAGGGAAGGACACGATTCCGGAGATGCGTGTCCGTCGCGCCGCCCATGCTCTCGGCCTACGCTTCAGGCTGCACCGCAAAGATTTACCGGGGAAGCCAGATCTCGTTTTCCCCAAGTACCACGTCGCCATGTTCGTTCATGGCTGCTTCTGGCACCGACATTCCGGCTGTCCTAAAGCATCATCGCCCAAATCTCGCGAAGAATTCTGGCAAGCAAAGTTCGTCGCGAATGTGGCACGGGACGTACGCGTCACCGCTGAACTCGAGGCCCTAGGCTGGCACGTTATAACGATATGGGAATGCGAAGCGAAAGAAAGCGCGAATCTTAGGTGTAGATTAAAACAAATATTCAATATCTGAATCTATGATATTATCTGAGCAAATGTGGGGTAATAACGGTAATATTCTTGAAACGCCCGAAGTTGCTCATCCTCCAAGTCAAATCCCAAGGTTCTTACAGCTCGACGCGTAAGTCGCCGCGGGCTAGGCAAAATAGCTGGAGACCCGCAAAAACCGGGTACGTGGAGGCTGGTTAACCCGACGACGGGTGATCCCGATGCTGTCCGACGCTGTTGGGCGCGCCTTTGGTTCGTTTCCGGGGTCATTCTGGGCGATTTGACCCGGTTCTCCCGGGT
>CAISGR010000260.1 GCA_903884945.1 uncultured bacterium | reverse complement strand
TTGCCGAAGCCGAGCGTCTCGCGCGCCATGTCCGACGCGCCGGCATTGGTCGTCATGATCAGGATGATGTTCCTGAAGTCGACCGTCTTGCCGTGATGATCGGTCAGCTTGCCGTTATCCATCACCTGCAACAGGATGTTGAACAGATCCGGGTGGGCCTTCTCGATCTCGTCGAGCAGCAGCACCGAATGCGGCTGCTGGTCGACCGCATCGGTCAGCAACCCGCCCTGGTCGTACCCGACATAGCCCGGAGGCGCGCCGATCAGGCGGCTGACCGAATGGCGCTCCATATATTCCGACATGTCGAAACGCTGCAGCGGGATACCCATGATCGAGGCGAGCTGACGCGCGACCTCGGTCTTGCCGACGCCGGTCGGGCCGGTGAACAGGTAATTGCCGATCGGCTTGTCGGGATCGCGCAGGCCGGCGCGGCTGAGCTTGATCGCCGAGGCGAGCTTCTCGATCGCGGCATTCTGCCCGAACACGACGCGCTTCAGGTCGGTCTCGAGGCTCTCGAGCGCCTTGGTGTCGTCGGTCGAGACCGATTTCGGCGGGATGCGCGCCATCGTCGCGATCACTGCCTCGATCTCGCGTGTGGTGATCGTCTTCTTGCGCTTGTTGAGCGGCACCAGCATCTGCATCGCGCCGACCTCGTCGATCACGTCGATCGCCTTGTCCGGCAGCTTGCGGTCGTTGATGTAGCGCGCGCTCAGCTCCACCGCCGACTTGATCGCGTCAGGCGTGTACTTGACCTTGTGATGGTCCTCGAACGCGCTGCGCAGCCCCGCGAGAATCTTGATCGTGTCCTCGATCGTCGGTTCGTTGACGTCGATCTTCTGGAAGCGCCGCAGCAGCGCGCGGTCCTTCTCGAAATGGTTGCGGAACTCCTTGTAGGTCGTCGAGCCGATGCAGCGGATCGTGCCGCCCGACAGCGCCGGCTTGAGCAGGTTCGAGGCATCCATCGCACCGCCGCTGGTCGCGCCCGCGCCGATCACCGTGTGGATCTCGTCGATGAACAGGATGGCGTGCGGCAGCTTCTCGAGTTCGTTGACGACTGCCTTCAGCCGCTCCTCGAAGTCGCCGCGATAGCGGGTACCGGCCAGCAGCGCGCCCATGTCGAGCGAATAGATCACCGCGGGCAGCAGCACCTCGGGCACGTCGCCCTCGACGATCTTGCGCGCCAGGCCCTCGGCGATGGCCGTCTTGCCCACGCCGGGATCGCCCACATAGAGCGGGTTGTTCTTCGAGCGGCGGCACAGGATCTGCACCGTGCGATCGACCTCGGGGCCGCGACCGATCAGCGGATCGACCTTGCCGTTCTTGGCCTTCTCGTTGAGATCGACCGTGAACTGCTTGAGCGCGCTTTCGCTCTTGCCCTTGCCCTCCGGCTTCTGCGCCTTTTCCTCCTCGGCGCCCTTCACTTCGCGGGGCTCCGGAGCGGCGCCGCCCTTGCCGACGCCGTGCGAGATGAAGCTGACTGCATCGAGGCGGCTCATGTCCTGCTGCTGGAGGAAATAGACGGCATAGCTCTCGCGCTCGCTGAACAGGGCGACGAGCACGTTCGCGCCGGTCACCTCGTCGCGGCCCGAAGACTGGACGTGCAGGATCGCGCGCTGGACAACGCGCTGGAAGCCGGAGGTAGGCGACGGATCGGTCGCGGCATCGACCTTCAGCGCCTCGAGCTCGGTGTCGAGATAATGGGCGACGGTGGCCTTGAGCTCCTCGAGGTCGACCCCGCAGGAGGTCATCACCTTGGAGGCATGCTCGTCGTCGACCAGCGCGAGCAGGAGATGCTCCAGCGTGGCATATTCATGGCGCCGCGACGACGCGGCTTCGAGCGCCTTGTGGAGGGTGGTTTCCAGCGCGGAGGCGAAAGAGGGCATTATCTTACTCCATGCGGGCCGCAAAAAACGGACGGCCCTTTCCTTATATGTCGGAACACAGGGCGCCCGCATCAAGCACTTGAAAAATGCCCCGGCCCGACCGGCCTGCCGGAGGCTTGATGTTCATCGCTTGAATAGACTATCGGCGCTTGCGCGATGGTTAACGGCGCGTTCCATTTTCCCCCGTGTCCGGACGATTTCCGCCTCCAGCGTGGCGATGCGCGCTTCCAGTTCGGCCACCGACAGGGGGTCGAGATCCTGACGCATCAGGTCAGCGAGCGGATCGCCCGCCTTTTTCGGGAGAATCTCGTCCAAATCCATGGGATGGAACGTTGACCCGACGCGCGGCGATGTCAATAAGGCCGCGGCTATTCCGCGAGGGGGCGGATCAATGAGCGACATTCCTGAGATGATGCGGGCGATCGATCCGGAGACGCCCGGCGGCCCCGAGGTGCTGCGGATCGTCGAGCGCCCCGTGCCGCGGCCCGGCGACGGCGAAGTACTGATCCGCGTGGCCGCCGCCGGGGTCAACCGGCCTGAGGTGATGCAGCGCAAGGGGCACTATCCGCCGCCGCCCGGCGCCCCCTCGATCCTGGGCATGGAAGTCTCCGGCACGATCGTCGCGGTCGGCGGGGAGAGTCGGCCCGAGCTGATCGGCCAGCCGGTCTGCGCCCTCATCACCGGCGGCGCCTATGCCGATTATGCCGTCGCGCCCTATGGCCAGTGCCTGCACGTGCCCGAGGCGCTGTCGATGGTCGAGGCGGCGGCGATGCCCGAGACGCTCTTCACCGTCTGGACCAACCTGTTCGAGCGCGGCTATGCCAGCGAGGGCGATACCGTGCTGGTCCATGGCGGCACCAGCGGCATCGGGACGATGGCGATCGGCCTTGCCAATCTGTTCGGCCTGACGATCATCGTCACCGCCGGCTCGGACGAGAAATGCGCCGCCGCCCGCGCCCTGGGGGCAGATCACGCGATCAACTACAAGACGCAGGATTTCGTCGAAGAGGTGAAGGCGTTCACCGGCGGTAAGGGATGCGCGGTAGTGCTCGACATGGTCGGCGGCGACTATGTCCCCCGCAATCTCAAATGCCTCGCCGATGATGGCCGCCACGTCTCGATCGCGGTGCAGGGCGGGCTGATGGCGACGATCCCGATCTTCGAGATCATGCGCCGGCGCCTGACGCTGACGGGTTCGACGCTGCGGCCGCGCGATACGGCCTTCAAGAGCCTGGTCGCGGAGGAACTGTCCCAGACCGTGTGGCCGCATGTCGAGGCGGGGCGGCTGAAGCCGGTGATCGACCGCACCTACCCGCTCGCCGAGGCGCCCGCCGCGCACGAACGGATGGAGGCAGGCGACCATGTCGGCAAGATCGTTCTGGTGATGGGGCAGTAGCGCCGACAACAAGCCCGGGGGGGGGGGAGCATGACGGATCTCGACGACGCGCCACGGCGGCCCAATTACGCGCAACTGGTGGTGGTCGTGCTGATCATCGGCCTGCTGGTCGGCACCCAGATATTCTCGCACCGGCCGCGCCTGATGACCAGCCGGCCGTGGATCGAGCCGGTGGCGGATATCCCGGCCCGCGCCAACCTGGACCAGCTGCGGCACTATGTGGCCTTCTACGAGGCCTATATCCCGAAGCAGCGCTATCGCCCGCCCTTCGGCCTCACGGTCGAGACCCCGCCGCCCGCGCCCGATTCACCGCCGCGGCTCGGCTATTCGATCCGGGAAGTGAGCCTGCTCGGCATGCCGCTGTTCGCCTATCCCGAGGAGGGTTTCGTGGTCTATGTCGAGCGCCCGGATCGCTTCGCGATGGCGCCGCTCGGCGGTGACGACGGGGTCAGGCTGCTCGAGCAAAAGGCTGGCGCGCCGCTCTCCCGTGGCTTCGCCTTCGCCTGGTGGGAGCATAGCTGGGGCTGCCTGCTGTTCGTGCTGCTTGCCGCCTGGAGCGTGCTCGAAATCCGCCGGCGCGCGCGTGCCCGCGCCGAGTCAGGGATGATGTGAGGAACCGATGTCCAGCCTGATCCTGCACGAATATGCCGCCTCGGCGAACTGCTACAAGATCCGCCTCACCGCGGCGCATCTGGGCATCCCGCTCGAGCGGCGCGAATATGACATCATGAAGGGGGAGACGCGTACTGCCGCCTTTCTCGAGGGCGTCGACGGCAACGGCCGCATTCCGGTGCTCCAGGTTGGCGACGACTATCTCCCGGAAAGCAACGCCGCCTGCCTCTACCTGGCGGACGGATCGCCGCTGATCCCGCACGACCGGTTCGACCGCGCCGACATGTTCCGCTGGATGTTCTGGGAGCAGTATAATCACGAGCCCAATATCGCGACGCTGCGCTTCTGGCGCGTCTTCGTCGGCGAGGCGGCGCTGAACGACGTGCAGCGCGCGCAGCTTCCGGGCAAGCAGGCCGCCGGCGAGGCGGCGCTCGCGCTGATGGACGGGCGCCTGGAACGGACGCCCTTCTTCATCGGCGACCGGCTGACGCTCGCCGACATCGCGCTCTATGCCTATACCCATCTGGCGGAGGAAGGCGGCTTCGAGCTTGGCCGCTATCCGGCCGTGGTCGCCTGGCTGTCCCGGGTGGCGGCCGAGCCGCGCCATGTCGCGATGACGGCCTGAGCAGCGAAAGCGTAACCCGGCTTTCACATCAATCGAGTCAGGCTGTAACAAAAGCCGGCCATAGCGCAGCTCCATCAGGGGCTGTGCGGGGTTTTGGCAAGATGGACGCTGTCATCAGGATCGCGATGGACAACAGCATCGCGGATTTCGCGGATTTCGCGAACTCGAAGCCCGCGATTCCGGAGCGCGAGGTCACCGAGCGGCGCACCTACCGGACGATCTGGATTTCGGACATCCATCTCGGCACGCGCGGCTGCAACGCCGAGATGCTGATCGACTTCCTCGATCATGTCGACAGCGAAAAGATGTACCTGGTCGGTGACATCATCGACGGCTGGCGGCTCAAGAAGAAATTCTACTGGCCGGCGTCGCACAATGACGTGGTGTGGCGCATCCTGAAGCGTGCGCGGCGCGGCACCCATGTAATCTATATCCCGGGCAATCACGACGAAGTGATGCGGCAGTTCACCGGGCTCGATTTCGGCGGCGTCGCGATCCGTCGCAAGGCGATCCATGAGACCGCCGATGGTCGGCGCCTGCTCGTGCTGCACGGCGACGAGTTCGACATGATCACCCTCACGCACAAATGGCTCGCGCATGTCGGCGATGCGGCGTATGAATTCATGATGGCGCTCAATAGGTTGGTGAACGCGTATCGCCGCTTTTTCCAGCTGCCCTATTGGTCGCTGTCGAAGCACGCCAAGGCCAAGGTAAAGAACGCAGTGGAGTTCATCTCCAACTATGAGGAAGTGATCGCGCAGGCTGCCGGCGCCCGGGGCGTCGACGGCGTGGTCTGCGGTCACATCCACACTGCGGAATTCCGCAATATCGGCGGCGTCGAATATTATAATGACGGAGACTGGGTGGAGGGTTGCACCGCGCTCGTCGAACATTTCGACGGACGGATGGAACTGCTGCACTGGGCCGACGAGATCGCCGAGCGAAAAGCAGTCCGACCGGACGGGGCGAAGATCGAGATGCTGGCGGCCTGACGAGCGTGCGCATCGCGATCGCCACTGATGCGTGGGCCCCCCAGGTGAACGGCGTGGTGCGGACGCTTCAGGCCGTGCGCGCCGAACTCGAACGCCAGGGGCACAAGGTCCTCGTGGTTTCGCCCGACCTCTTCTACTCGATGCCCTGCCCGACCTATCCCGAGATCCGGCTGGCGTTCGCCCGGACCGGCGCGGTCGGCAAGATGCTGGCGGATTTCAAGCCCCAGGCGATCCATCTCGCGACCGAGGGGCCGGTCTGCCTCGCGGCCAGGCGCTGGTGCCTGACCACCGATTTTCCCTTCACCACTGCCTATCACACCCAGTTTCCGGATTATGTGTCGGCGCGCACCGGGGTGAACCCGGAATGGATCTGGCGCTATATTCGCTGGTTCCATTCGCCGGCGCAGTCGATCCTCGTCTCGACGCCGTCGATCGCCGCCACTCTCAGGGAGCATGGCCTGGACAATATCCGCCATTGGGGGCGCGGCGTCGATCTCTCGGTCTTTTCCACGGATGTGGTGTCCGATCCGGCGCTGGCCGGCCTGCCCCGGCCGATCCAGCTCTATGTCGGCCGCGTCGCGGTCGAGAAGAATATCGAGGCGTTCCTGACCAGCAGCCATCCCGGCACGAAGGTGATTGTCGGTGACGGTCCGGCGCGCGCCTCGCTCGAGGCGCGCTTCCCCGAGGCGAGGTTTCTCGGGCCGCGCTTCGGCACCGATCTCGCTGCAGCCTATGCCAGCGCCGATGTGTTCGTCTTTCCGAGCCGCACCGACACCTTCGGCCTGGTGATGATCGAGGCACTGGCCTGCGGCATCCCCGTCGCCGCCTATCCCGTCACCGGGCCGGTCGATATCCTGACCGACGCGGTCGGCGCGATGGACGATGATCTGACGGCCGCCATCACCCGGGCACTGACGAAGGACCGGGGGCGCTGCGCCGAATATGGTCGCGGCTTCACCTGGGAAGCAAGTGCCCGCCAGTTCCTGAGCGCCCTGGTGCCGGTGGAACCCGACGAGGCGGTTGGGGCAGGAATGCCCCGGCCGCCGGGGCGTTCAGCGGCTGCGCTTGCCTAGGGGCGCAAGGAGGGGTAAGTCAGCGCAATATCACGGCCGCTCCGAAAGGGGCGGCCCTTTCTGTTTTTAAGGAGTTTCACCGTGGCCCAGCCGCTCATGCCTCATGCGACCGCGTCCTGGCTGGTCGACAACACTTCGCTCAGCTTCGAACAGATCGCCGAATTCTGCGGTCTCCACATCCTGGAGATCCAGGCGATCGCCGACGATACCGCGGCGACCAAGCTGACCGGCCGCGATCCGGTTCGCGCGCACGAGATCACCCAGGAGGAGATCGACAAGGGCCAGGCCGATCCCGATCATCGCCTGGTGATGCTGAAGGGGCCGGAGCAGGTCCGTCGCACCAAGGGGCCGCGCTACACGCCGGTATCGAAGCGTTCGGACAAGCCGGACGGCATTGCCTGGATCATCCGCAACCATCCGGAAATCTCGGACGGCGCGATCGGCAACCTCATCGGCACGACCCGCACGACCATCGCCGCGATCCGCGACCGCAGCCACTGGAACATCGCGAACATCACGCCGAAGGATCCGGTCACGCTCGGCCTCACGACGCAGCGCGAGCTCGACGCGGCGGTCGCCAAGGCGGCGAAGGCAGCCGGGATCGAGGCGCCGGTCGACACGCGGCTCGAGGGCGATCGCGAAGCGCTGATCACTGAGCTGCGCGCCCAGCGCGACCAGCTCGCGCGCGATGCGGAAGCCGCCGAGTCCGGCGAGAGTGCGGCCCCGAGCGAGCCGACCGCGGAAACGCTGTTCCGCCGCTAGATCGCAATCGCCCCGCATTCCTTCCCATCGGCGATGGGGAGGGGGCTGCGAAGGGGGAAGGCGTTGCCACACGCGCGGCCCAACGATTGCGCGTGACTTGCAGTCCGTTCCGTTGCTAGTTGCAACCGATGTCGACCGCCTCCCGCTCCGATGCCGCGTTCCTCGCGGACGAAAGCTTCGTTCCGACCAGCCACAAGGGCCTGACCTATCCGTTCGGCGGCAGCGAACCGTCGCCGGGCACGGTGATGCGCGTCGCCAACGGAATCCGCTGGGTCAGGCTGACGGTGCCCGGCCCGCTCAAGCACATCAACTGCTGGCTGATCGACGACGCGGACGGGGTCGCGCTGGTCGATACCGGGCTGAACCTCCCCGATACGCGCGACGCGTGGAAGGCCCTGTTTCGCGGGCCGCTGGCGGGCACCCGGGTCACCCGGATGATTGGCACCCATTTCCATCCCGATCATGTCGGGCTGGCGGGGTGGATGTGCGCCCACCATGGTGCGCCGCTCGTCATGACCCGCGGCGAATGGCTGACGCTGCGCGCGGTGATGCTCGATGCCCGGGATGCGGCGCCGGACGAGATGGTGGCCTTTTGGCGCGCGGCGGGGTGGAGCGACGAACAGGTCGTCCATGCCCAGGAGCGGGGCTGGTCGGGCTTCCGGCGGATCGTCTCGCCCGTACCGCTCAGCTACCAGCGCCTTGCCGATGGGGGCACGCTGATGATCGGCGGCACGCCGTGGCGGGTCGTGGTCGGCTCGGGCCACAGCCCGGAACATGCCTGCCTGTTCGACGAGGCGGCCGGCATCCTCATCGCCGGGGACCAGGTGCTCCCGCGGATCAGCCCCAATGTCTCGCTCGGCGTGACCGAGCCCCTGGCCGATCCGCTTGGCGAATGGTTCGCGTCGATCGCGAAGCTGCGGCAATTGCCGCATGATCTGCTCGTCCTGCCCGGGCATGGCGATCCGTTCACCGGCCTGCACAACCGGCTCGATGCGATGGACCGCGAGCACCGCGACCGCCTCGACGAACTCGAAATCTTCCTGGCCGCGCCGCGCCGCGCGGTAGATTGCTTCGGCCGGCTGTTCCGTCGCGCGATCGGCCCCGACATGCTCGGCATGGCGACGGGCGAGGCGCTCGCGCATCTCCGCCGGCTGGAGGTCGAGGGCAGGGCGCTCAAGGAGATTCGGGACGGCGTGTGGTGGTACCGCGCGGCATAAGGCGCTAGCCTTGCGGCGGGGGCGCGATTCGAAAGGCCTGCCATGTCCGATATCCGCGACCGCGCGATCCAGCTCTACGACGCCTTCACGCACGAGCATCGCGATCGCCGCGCGCTGTTGCGCCAGATGGCCGCCCTGACCGGGTCGGTCGCCGCCGCGGAGTTCCTCATCGCCGGCATTGCGGCATCGCCGGCGGCGGCCTCGATCACGGACCCCAATGATCCCGCCCTGGTGACCAGCAAGGGCAGCTATCCGATCGGCCCGGGCAAGGACATGACCGGCTATTTCGCGGCGCCGCTCGGCGGGGATCATCTCGGCGCCGTTATCGTCGTCCATGAGAATCGCGGCCTGACGCCGCATATCGAGGATATCGCGCGGCGCGTCGCGCTGGCCGGCTTCAGCGCCGTCGCCCCGGATTTCCTGACTGACCAGGGCGGTACGCCGGCCGACGAGAATGCCGCGCGCGATCTGATCGCGAAGCTCGATTACGACGCGATCATCAGCGAGGCGGTCGCGACGATCGGCTGGATGAAGGGCCGGCCCAGGGGCAATGGCAAGGTTGGCATCATCGGCTTTTGCTGGGGCGGCGGGCTGGTCAACCGGGTGGCGGTCGCGGCTGGTGAAGCGCTCGCCGCGGGCGTCGCCTATTATGGCCCGGCGCCCGATCCGGCCGAAGCGGTGAAGGTGTATGCGGCGATGCTGCTCCATTATGCCGGGAAGGACGCGCGGGTGAACGCGACCGGCGGGCCCTGGACCGACGCGCTCAAGGCCGCCGGCAAGGACGTGGAGGCCTATGTCTATGACGGAGTCGATCACGCGTTCAATAATGACACATCGGCGGAGCGCTATAACGAAGCGGCTGCGAAGCTCGCCTGGGAGCGGACGATCGCTTTCCTCCGCGCCCATCTCGATAAATAGCCTCTCCCCGTGTCCGGCAGCGGGCGGTATTGGCGTGGCCGGACAATCTCCGTTTCGGTTGAATCGTGCCGGTCGAAAGGTTAGGCTGCGCTTAACTGCACGAGCGCGGCTAACAAGGGGGGCTTCAATGGCGGACAACGATAACCAGGGCGACATGGGCGCGGAAGCGCTGGCCAGCGCGCCGCTCGGTCGCCGCGCCGTCATGGGCCGCATGGCGGCACTCTCGGTCGTTCCGGCGGTTGCGGGCTCGGGTATCTTCGGCTTTGCGGCGTCGGCTGCCGCGGCAACCGATGCGGGCCTCAACGCCCGGCACCTGCGCTACGCCGTTCGTGGCGGCAAGATCATCGACGGCTATTTCGCGGCACCGCAGGGCAAGGCCAATCTCGGCGTCGTGGTCGTCCTGCACGGCGAGGCCGGCTTCGATGCCAAGGCGGAAGAGACTGCGCGGCGCTACGCGAACGCTGGCTATTATGCGATCGCGCCTGATCTTCGCGCCACCTTCAAGGGCAGCAACCACGGGGCAATGGTCGCCGAGATGATCGAGACCGCGCCGGGCCTCAAGCGCCTGGCGCGCGGCAACGGCAAGGTAAGCCTCGTTTCCGCCTGAGGGCGGTTTCCGTTGATGACCGGGACGTCGCGGCGTGCCGTGCTTGACGTTCCGATCGGATCGTGTTCCGCTTATGTTCCGTTGGAACATGATTCGGGAGGACGCGATGGCTGCGGTGCTGATTTTCTATACCAACCCGATGTCGCGCGGGCGGATCGTCCGCTGGATGCTCGAAGAGACCGGCGCCGCCTATGAGACGGTGGTGCTCGATTACGCCTCGACGATGAAGCAGGAGCCCTATCTCTCCATCAACCCGATGGGGAAGGTGCCGGCGATCGTCCATAACGGCCATGTCGTTACTGAATGCGCCGCGATCTGCGCCTATCTCGCCGATGCCTTCCCGGAGGCGGGGCTGGCCCCGCCGACCACCGAGCGCGCCGATTATTACCGCTGGCTGTTCTATGCGGCGGGCCCGGCCGAGCAGGCGATCACCAACAAGTCGATGAACTTCGCGCCCAACGAGCAGCAGCAGCGCATGTCCGGCTATGGCCATTTCGACCTCGTCGTCGACACGCTCGAACAGGCGGTCTCGGCGCATCGCTATATCGCCGGGGACAGCTTCACGGCGGCTGACGTCTATGTCGGATCGCAGATCGGCTGGGGTACGCAGTTCGGCACCCTGCCCAAGCGCGATGCGTTCACTGCCTATCTCGGCCGCGTCATGGCGCGCGATGCGTACAAGCGCGCGAACGACCAGGACAATGCGCTGATGCCCGCGCCGGATCCTGCCCCCGCAGCGTGAGGTGCGATGTCCCCCGTCACGGGGTCAGGGGCGAGCGCGCATCCGCGCCGGCAGTTCCGCCATCACGCGATCCCGCCACGCCGCGCTGCCGCCCGACCAGCCGGCGATCTCGTCGATCGTCCGCGCACAGCCGGTGCACAGCCCGCTTGCTTCATCCATCACGCAGATATTGACGCACGGGCTTTCGATCGTGCGCACCGGCACCGTCTCGACGATCCCATCCATCGGCGGTCAGTAGGTCAGCTTCGCCATCAGGAAGTCGGGCAGCGGGCCGTTCCAGCCGTCGTCCGGTCCATCGTCCGGCGCGCCGCGGGACGGGCGCTCGTCCCGCGCGGGCCGTTCCTCGCGCGGCGGGCGGCTGTCGCGCGCCGGCCGTTCTTCCCGGGGCGGCCGCGCCTCGCGCGGCGCACGGGCGGGCCTTGCCGACCGCTCGGCCTCGACCGGGGCGTCCACGGGCGCGGCGCCCTCCTCGACGGGTGCGGCCTTCGGGGTCCTGGTCCTGGCCGGCTTCGCGTCAGCCTTGGGCGCCGTGGCGGCGGGCTTGGCCCGGCCGCCGCGACCGCGCGGTGCGGGAGCCGATGCCGGCTCGTCCTCGGCGCCTTCGTAGCGATCGATCTTGAGGCCGGTCAGCTTCTCGATATTGGCGACATTCTCGGCATCGTCCGCCGTCACCAGCGTGAAGGCGACGCCGGTCGCGCCGGCGCGGCCGGTGCGGCCGATACGGTGGACATAATCGTCGGGATGCCAGGGCGCGTCGTAGTTGAAGACGTGGCTCACGCCCTTGATGTCGAGCCCGCGCGCCGCGACGTCGGAGGCGACCAGGATGTTGACGTCCCCGGCCTTGAACCGGTCGAGTTCGGCGATGCGCTGCGATTGCTCCATGTCGCCATGGATTTCGCTCGAGCGGAAGTTCAGGCGCTGCAGCGCCTTGTTGAGATCGCGCACCGTCGTCTTGCGGTTGGAGAAGATGATCGCGGTCTTCACGTCCTCGAGCTCGAGCAGCTGGATCAGCTTCTCGCGCTTCTTCGCGGCGGAGACCGGCACCAGCCACTGCTTGATGTTGACGTTGGCGGTCGCCGGGCGGGCGACCTCGATCGTCTTGGGATTCGACAGGAACTTGTCGGCCAGCTTCTTGATCGGCGGGGGCATCGTCGCCGAGAAGAGCAGGGTCTGGCGCTGCTTGGGCAGCTTGGTGCAGATTTCCTCGATATCGGGGATGAACCCCATGTCGAGCATCCGGTCCGCCTCGTCGATCACCAGCAGCGAGCAGCCGTTGAGCAGGATCTTGCCGCGGCCGAACAGGTCCATCAGCCGGCCCGGGGTCGCGATCAGCACGTCGACGCCCTTTTCCAGCGCGGCGGTCTGGTCGCCCATCGAGACGCCGCCGATCAGCAGCGCCATGGAGAGCTTGTGATACTTGCCGTATTTCTCGAAATTCTCGGCCACCTGCGCGGCGAGCTCGCGCGTCGGCTCGAGGATCAGCGATCGCGGCATCCGCGCGCGGGACCGGCCATGGGCGAGGATGTCGATCATCGGCAGCACGAAGGACGCGGTCTTGCCCGTGCCCGTCTGGGCGATGCCGATGATGTCCCGCATCATCAGGACGCTCGGGATCGCGCTCGCCTGAATGGGAGTCGGCTCGGTATAGCCGGACTCGTTCACGGCTTTGAGAAGTTCGTCGGAGAGGCCGAGGTCGGCGAAGGTCATGCGGTGTCCGGAAAAAGGCCCGGTCATCATGCCCGGCCAGCCCGGGAGCGCTTGCCCATCAGGGGCCGAATGTCAAGGTAAAGGGTGGTTTTGACGCTATCCGGCGCTGATTCTAGCGTGCGGGCCGGGCTTCGAGACGCTTGAATTCCTCGATCTGGCATGATCCGCCCGAGCGCGAGCGGATCGCATCGCGATTCCGGCACACCATGCCATCGGGCGTCGGCTTAAGGTAATAGCTCGAATAATAATCGAGTGGCGGACAGTCGTCGTCGAGCCTGGCGCGGATCCGGCTGCCGTCGTCGATCATCAGGTCGATGCTGTCCGGCGCTGAAATCGCCGCGCCGACCAGATCCTCCATCGCCACGCATTTCGGGCCCTTCTTCTCGACCCAGCGCAGTGGCTGCGAAGCCTCTACGGGGGCGCGGGTGAAGGGCATGCGCGGGATGCGGATGATGATCCGCTGGTGCACCGTGAGCTGGGCGACCTGGACGCCGCTCTCGGCCGAATCGGCAACCGATGCCCCGGGAACGAGGGCGAGCAGAATCAGCGCGGGAATCATCGGTTGCGACATTGCCTGTCGCCGTTAACCGAAATGCTTGAACAGTGCATGAATTGGCTGGCGGCATGCCACATGATAGGGGCGCAGCCATGACGCCCGCCCAATCAGACCTCCTCGACTCGGTTCGCGCGACGCTTGGCCCGAAAGCCGTGATCACTGACGAATCGGCGATCGCGCCCTGGCTGAGCGACTGGCGCGGCCGCTATCATGGCGCCGCGCCGGCGATCCTCGCGCCGGACAGCCGGGACGGGGTGGCCGCCATCCTCGCGATGGCGCATGCGGCGCGCGTGCCGCTGGTGCCGCAGGGCGGCAATACCGGGATGGTCGGCGGCGCGACGCCCCCGGCCGACGGCTCCGCGCTGATCCTGTCGCTGCGACGGATGAACCGCATTCGCTCGGTCGAGCCGGCCGATCGCCTGGCGGTGGCCGAGGCGGGGGTGATCCTCGCCGATCTGCACGCGGCGGCACTCGAGCAGGGCATGCGCTTCCCCCTGACGCTCGGCTCGCGCGGCAGCGCCACGATCGGGGGGCTGTGCTCCACCAATGCCGGGGGCACGCAGGTGCTGCGCTTCGGCACGATGCGCAGCCTCGTCGCGGGCATCGAGGCGGTGCTGCCCGATGGCAGCGTCCATGACGGGCTGGCCGCGCTCAAGAAGGACAATCGCGGCTATGACCTGAACCAGCTGCTGATCGGGGCGGAAGGGACGCTCGGCGTGATCACCGCCGCGACGCTCCGCCTGGTGCCGGCGATCGCCGCGCGGGCGGTCGCGTGGGTCGGGCTCGCCGATCCCGAAGTCGCGCTCGCCCTGCTGCGGCGACTCGAGGCGCGGACCGACCGGATCGAAAGCTTCGAGATCGTGCCCGACGATACGCTGGCGCTGGTGCTGAAGCATATTCCCGGCACGCGCCGGCCCTTGGCCGGGGCGCATCCCTGGCATGTGCTGATCGAGGCGGTCAGCGACGATCCCGCGGCCGAACCGCCGGCGGAAACGCTGGAGCGGCTGCTCGCCCCGGCGATCGGGGACGGGCAGGTCGCGGACGCGGTGATCGCGGCCAGCGAGGCGCAGGCCGAGGCCTTCTGGCACATCCGCGATTCGATCTCGGAGGCGGAGCGCAACAATGGCCCGGCGGTCCAGCACGATATCTCGGTGCCCGTCTCGGCCATGCCGCGCTTCATGCTCGATGGCGCGGCCGCCTGCGAGGCGCGCTTCCCGGGCACGCAGGCGATGGCGTTCGGCCATCTCGGTGACGGCAATGTCCATTTCCACGTGCGCGCGCCGCGCGGCGTGGATCCGGCGCGCTGGTATGCGGAGGAGGCGCCGGTCATCAGTCCCTATGTCAACGATCTCGTGGTCGCGGCGGGCGGCTCGATCTCGGCCGAGCACGGCATCGGCCAGATGAAGCTGGGCGAGCTCGAGCGCCTGTCCTCGCCCGCGCGCATGGCGGCGCTGCGCGCGATCAAGGCGGCGTTCGATCCCGGGGCACTCATGAACCCCGGCAAGCTCGTGGCGCTTGCGCCCGGCACGCGCGCACCATAGAGCCGGGCGCCGTCCGGCACGCACAAGCCGTCACTTTGTTCCGATGGAGAGTTTCTCATGGCCAGCGCGCCGCAATCGCAGCTTCCCCTGTTCTACAATGCGCTCGAACCGCTTTCGAGCGAGGCGCACGCCAACTTCAAGATGAAGCAGCTCACCCACGCGAAGTTCCTCGTGGGCCAGCATGCCATCCCGATCACGGTCGACGAGTTCCCGCTGGTTCAGCGCTACATGCCGATCGTCTTCACCGATGGCGACGATCCCGTGCCGCTCGGCCTGATGGGCCTGAACGAGGGGGTCAATGTGTTCGTCGACCAGGACGGCACGCTGACCGAGAACCAGATGTATGTGCCGGCCTATATCCGCCGCTATCCGTTCATGCTCGCCCGGCTGCGCCCCGGCGCGGACGAGCTGTCGCTGTGCTTCGATCCGACCGCCGAGGGCATCGGCGCGGGCGAGGAAGGCCTGCCGCTGTTCGAGGACGGCCAGCCGTCCGAAGTCACCAAGAGCATCCTGCAGTTCAACGAATCGTTCGAGCAGGCCGGTGCCCGCACCGCGCAGTTCATGCGCGACCTGATCGAGATGGACCTGCTGATGGACGGCGAGACCACCATCACCGCCGATGGCGTCGAGCAGCCCTTCATCTATCGCGGCTTCAGGATCGTGAACGAGGAGAAGCTGTCCGAGCTGCGCGGCGATCAGCTGCGCAAGATCCACAAGAACGGCATGCTGCCGCTGCTCTATGCGCATCTCTTCTCGATGTCGCTGATGCGGGATATCTTCAGCCGCCAGATGCAGCTTGGGCTGATGCCCGCGCCGCAGCTGGTTTCCTGATCCGACGATGCGCACCGCGCTCGCCCATGCCGATCGCTACAGCCGTGGCGCGATCTGGCTCCACTGGGTGATCGCGGTGCTCGTCATCGTCAACCTGCTGATCGGGCTGTTGCACGAATCGCTGCTCGATGGCGTGAAGGGCGCGATTCCGCTCCACAAGTCGATCGGGATCACGGTGCTCGCCCTGACGCTGGCCCGGATCGCCTGGCGGCTCGGCCATCGCCCGCCGCCGCTGCCTGCGAGCATGACCGGCTGGTCGCGCCTGGCCGCCCATGCGGCCCATGCCGGGCTCTATGCGCTGCTGCTCGCGCTGCCCCTCACCGGCTGGATCATGACGTCGGGCGCCAGGGTGCCGCGCCCGACCAGCTTTTTCGGCCTGTTCGACCTGCCGCTGCTGCCGGTGTCGCGCGCGCTCGGCGGTGCAGCACACGAGTCGCACGGATTGCTGGGCTGGGTCATGCTCCTGCTCGTCGGAATTCACGTCGCTGCCGCGCTGCGACATCATTTCATGCTGCGGGATTCGGTGCTGGCGCGCATGATTCCGGGTCTCTCGGTCCGTCGCTAGCGACGGAGCGGTTTCCCGACTCGCGGAATTCCGCCGATTTTCGGGGCGCCAGCGGCGGGCCGCGAAACCATATTCAAACCGGGGCAATTTGGGCCTTGAAGCCCCAAAACCAGCTACCTATATCGGTGTTGCGCGGCTTCGTGTCCCCCCTTTCGCGGGGCCGTGCGATGCACCTCCGGGTGCATCTCCTCCCTGAACCTTGGCCACCGCGTGCGCATGCACGCGGTGGTTTTTTTATGGGGTCATTCCGCGGCGATTGCTGCAGGTGCGGTCAGCGCCTCGTCGGCCACCGCGTCGATGATGCGCCGCAGGATGCGGGCGGTCGCGGCCAGGCCATCGCCGGGCTGGTCCAGCGCGGCGTCGAGATAGAGCGAGCGGTCGATTTCGATCTGGATCGCGTGGATGCCCGTCGCGGGGCGGCCCTGGGTCTCCAGGATATGCCCGCCGGCATAGGGCGCGTTGAGTGCCGTGCGGATGCCGGATGCCATGGCCTCGGTTTCGATCCGGTGGACGAAGCGCGCGGCCGCTGATCGGCCGAACCGGTCCCCGATCACCATTCCGGCCGCCGCCTGGCCCGGCGCGAGCGGCGGCATCGAATGCAGGTCGAGCAGCACCGCCGCGCCGAATCGCGCCCGCGCGCGCGCCAGCGCATCGCGCAGCGCGGCATGATAGGGGCGATGATCCTCCAGGATCCGCGCCATCACCTCGTCGCCGTCGAGCCGCCGGGCCCAGATATCGCCGGCGCCGGCGACGCGCCGTGGCACCAGCCCGAGCCCGCCGCGCAGCTTGGCCGACATCAGCGGCATCGATTTACGGGTCACGCCGTCGTCGATCGCGGGATCGCGTTCCTGCTCGCTGCGATTGAGGTCGATCCAGGCGCGGGCGCGGCGCTGGATCAGCATCGCCTCGCCGCGATGCGCCGCGAGCGCCACGCCGTCGACATGGCGGTCTTCCAGCGGCGCCAGGGCGGCGACCGGCACGCGCAGGGCCGCGCGAAGCGCCAGCGGATAGTCCCGCCCGCCATGCGGCACGGAGAGGATGACCGGGCTCGATGGTTCCTCGGCGCCATATCGGTCGAAGGAAGATGCCGGGTCGGCCATTGCCGGCAGACTAGGCATGGTCCGGCGCCGCCGCAATGGCTGGGATCGCCCGCCAGGCGGCATCCGCGGCCATGCTGGAAAATCTTAAGAGCTTCGCGCATAAACGGGTCGCACGAAGCTGGGTGGGACCGCGATGATCAGGATATTGCTGGCCGAAGACGATCGGGTGATGCGCGAATATCTGACGCGTGCGCTGGAGCGTTCGGGCTATGCCGTCAGCGCGGTCGATCGCGGCACGGAGGCGATCCCGCTGCTCGAGCATGAGCGGTTCGATCTGCTCCTCACCGATATCGTCATGCCCGAGATGGACGGCATCGAGCTCGCCCAGCGCGCGGGCGAGATGTGCCCGGATCTGCGCGTGATGTTCATCACCGGCTTTGCGGCCGTCACGCTCAAGGCCGGCAAGACGATACCGCAGGCGCGGGTGCTGTCGAAGCCGTTCCACCTGCGCGACCTCGTGATGGAGGTCGATCGCCTGTTCGAAACCGAGAATGCGACACGCGGTCTTTGAGGCCGTACGACGATTTTGCGGTTGCGCCGCTTGCGCGGTCGAGCAACCCTCGTTAGAGGGCGCAACTCGCGTGGGCGTGTAGCTCAGTGGTAGAGCACTGTGTTGACATCGCAGGGGTCGCAAGTTCAATCCTTGCCACGCCCACCACTGGACGCCGGTCTATCCGGTCATTTTTGCCTCCTCTGGCTTTATGACGGATTGACCGGCTCCGGTGCCCGTCCGGTGCAAGGCACCTGGGGCCAGTTGCTCGATCTCTTCCAGAATGGTGATGAGCGCCTTTTCGACGCTGGGAAATTCGCCGATCGCGTAGACTTCGGTCTGGCTGGGGGAGCGGTGGCCCATATAGCCTTCGAGGTCCCATTTCTCGGCGCCACGGTTGCGGGCGATCGTCGCGAGGCTGTGGCGCAGGACGTAGGGCTGCCATTCGCGGCCGGTGGGCAGGCCAAGCGCGGTGAGCATCCCGAGCCAGGCGGTATCGATGCCTTGGACCGGCCGGCCATAATAATTGACCAGCCAGCCCCGGCCGAGCCGCGCGCCTTCGGGTAGTGCCAGATACTCCTTCAACTCCGCCGACAGCCATTCCTCCAGCAGCGGCAGCACGGGCAGGACGGGGCGGAACTTCTTCGTCTGCGTCCGGCCGTGGGGATTGAGATCGATCGTCGCCGATCCGGGCCACCATTGCTGGCGCTCGGGCGCGACCGAGATATCGACCACTGAATCGGGCCGGCCGATGGTGCAGAGCGAGGCGACGAGGAAGCCGTGCAGCGAGGTGCGGCGCTTCTTCGGCTCGGCGGCATAGGCGACCATCCGCGCGATCGTGGCGACGTCAATGCGCGTCCGGCGCGGGCGGGACACCTGCTTGCGCGGGATCGGCCGGTAGATTGGCCGCTTGTCCGACCGGGGCGGATCCGCATCGGCGGCGTGGTTCAGCGCGGCGGCGACCTGAATGATCGATTCCTCGGTCGTCGCGGGCGCACGCGCGCGTGAGACCGTCACCTCGCCGGCGCCATTGCGCCACTGGACGGGCTGAAGCTGGGACCATGCACGGAACGCCCGGGCGAAGGTGGCAGTGCAGGCGGCGGCACAGCTCGTCGCGATGCCGAAGCGGCCCTCGGCACCGCGCGCCTCCTCCGCCTCGAGAAAGTCGAGGACATGCTTCAGCCGCGCGCCGATCGTGTCGGCCGAGCGGCGCGCGTCGCCATGCTCAAGGCGGTAATCCGCGATGGCATCAGTGAGCAGATAGGCCTCCGCCTGGGCGATCGGCTGGCCGCAGGCGTGACAGAAGGCGGGCGCTTCATCGCTGTCGGCGAGGTAGCGCCGGTCCAGCGCTATGAAGGCTGCGCCCTCTTCATTCGTGCCCGTTGAAGCGCTCCGGACGCGTCGCGCGGCGGGATCGTACCAGAAGATGGCGAGATACGGGGAGCGAAGCGCCCCGTCGGCCCGCCTGTCCCAATCGAGCCAGTATTTTCCGCGGCGATAGAGCGGCGCTTCGCGTCCCGACATCGTGTCTGTTCCCTGAGATGTTCTGTCTTGGCCTGGTGGAGGAGGTCGATCAGGCCGAGGCCGACGAGCAAATCGAGATCGGCCGCCTCCAGCCGGATGCCCTTGCCAATCTCGGCCGCGCGGCTGACGCGCTGATCCAGATGGACGATCGAGGGAGGGCCCGTCATGGCGCCCATGATGCATCCCTCCCGGCTTCGCGGGGGCGGGGCGCGCCACAGGCGCCCCGCATGCATCCATCGCCCGGCATCAGGACAGCCCCAGCGCGGCTTTGTACGTCTCGAGCAGCGCTTCCGCTTCCTCGCGGTGGTGCTTCTCCATGCGGCGCAGGCGGACGATCGCGCGGATCGTCTTCGCGTCGAAGCCGGTCGATTTCGCCTCGCCGTAGACTTGCTTGATGTCGTCCGCGAGGCCGTGCTTTTCCTCTTCCAGGCGTTCGATACGCTCGATGAACAGGCGCAGCCGGTCGGCTGCGATTACGTCACTCATGGTCTGTCCTTTCCGTTGTGGTGGTGGTCGTGGTCGGGGTGGGGAAGGCGAGCGCGCCGGCCGGGGCCGGGCGGACCTTGCGGCGGGCGAAGGGCCGGTAATCAGCGAGATCGATCAGCCAGCGGCGGGCGATCCGCTTTACCGTGACGGGCGAGCGGCCGAGGGCGCGAACCGCGTCTTCCAGCGGGGCGCCGCGCGTAGCGATGCCGTGCAGCGCCATGGCGAGGCGGACCTGGTGCGGCGTGGTGCCGGCTTCCTGCGCCACCTGCCGCGCCAGCCGGTATTCGGGGCGTGCGGGCGGGCCGTTCACCGGCGCGCGCCGGTGAGCTGGACGAGCAGCAGCAGCGTGGCGACCGGGATCCAGAAGAGCGCGGCGAGGCACAGCGCGGCGTTGCGCGCGATGCGGCGCCGCTTCATGCGCGTCTGGATCTGCGCGCTGGTGAGGCTGGGGCGGCCGGCGATCATGACAGCGCCTCCATCCCGACATGGACGAGCCAGCGGCCGGGCACGGCGGCGAAGGCAAGCGCGGCGATGGCGAGGCAGAGCGCATCGAGCCAGCGGTGGCGGCGCGGGGCGGCGATCATCGCGGCAACTCCGCGCCCGCTTCGCCGGCGCAGGCGGTGCAGCAGGCGGGCGTTGCCCAGGTGCGGGCCGGGCCATCGACGGGATCGTTGCCCCGATCCGCTTCGGACCAGCCACAGGCGCGGCAGATTCGCGGATGGCGATCGGCGGGATCGTCCGCCAGCTGGCGATAGATGGCGGGATGGAAGGGGATGGCGCCGGCGAGCCGATCGAGCGTGGCGGCATAGCGGGCGCGGGCGCCATCGGTTTCAAGCAGGGCGACGAGAGCGCGCGCCTCCGACCGATCAGCGATGCGGGGCGCGATCCGCTCCGCCACAGCCGCGATGGACAAGCCGGCGGCGCAGCGGCGCAGGCGGAGATAGGCGGCGGGCGTCAGCGCCGCATCGGCGGCGGGAACGGAACCGGACGGGACGGAGCGGGGCCGACCAGAACGCCCAGGGCGCGGCGGGCAGAAATGCAGCATGGTGGGTTCCTTTCAGGCAAGGGAATGCCGTTCCCGGAAGCGGGGGAGCCGCAGCCGGGGGGCGCAATCGTCGGGCAGGGAGGAGCGGCGCTACGCCGCAGGCATCATCCGCTTTCGTTCATGATCGAGGGGCCGGCCGCAGGGGCGCGGGGCTGATCGTCATCATTGGCCGGGGTGGGGGCATCGTCATTCGCCGGCCTGCTCCTCGGCGCGCACAGGTTTGGGTTGGCGAAAGGGAGCTGCACCGTCGGGTTGGGGCGGGCGCTGGGGCGGATCGTGCGGATGATCGACAGGCCGATCAGGAAGGTGTGGCCGCAGCGATCATCATCGCAGTTGAGCCGCAATTCGCGGTAGATCGGCGTGACCTGTTCGCTGTGGCGAACGATCGAGCGCGCGCCGCAATGCGGGCAGGAGATCGATGGAATCCGTGGTCTTTGGGTCTTCTTCATGTGGCAGCTCCCCCGCCGAATTCCCCAGGCAGCCCGGCGCCGCGTGGCAGGAACAATTTCAGGCGCGCGATCATTAGGCCGATGGCGCCGCGCGCCTCCTCAGCCTCGACCAGCGCCTGATGAACGGCGGCCGGGCGCGCGCCCGGCTGAGCGATGGCGATGCCCGTCGCGATGGCTTCCCCGCATTCGCGGGCGGCATGGGCGATATCAGCGCCGAGCGCGGCGCATGACGCCGGCTCTTCGCGCACCTGGACGCCGAGCATGAAGGCATAAGCCTCCAGAACAGGCGCGCCCTCGCCGCCGGCGGCGCGCCAGGCGCGATCGAGCGCGAGGCCCTGCTCCAGGCTGGGGCAGGTGAGCGTGCCGGGATCGGACCAATCGCGCAGGCAGCGTTCGGAACGGCGCACGACGCGGGCCGCGCCAGCGACCGAGAGCAGGCTGGCGATGCGGGTGACGGCATCGGCGAAGGTGAGGGGCTGGCGCTGCTTCGTCATTGCGCGGTTGCCCGGTGCGAAAGCGCGCCCTGATCGCACGCGACGGCGCGGTGCGCCGGCTCTATCCGGGGCTCGACAGGATAGATATCCGGGCGGAGGAGATGACGGGAAACGCCGGTGGCGGCTTCGACAGTAAGGACGTGCTCTGCGGGCAGGCGCTTGCCGTTCTGCAACCATTTCCAGACGGTTGGCTGGGCCTTTCCGCAAAGGCGGGCAAAAGCTGACTGACCGCCGACGGCCTTGACGGCTCCGGCGAGAGCCTCGATTGGCGTGGGATGTCGTTCCATGGGGCTTGATTATTCCTCACGGAATACCCTTGTCAACCAACAAAGTGCGGTAGCGGGCTATTACTTTGGTGATAGGATCGCATAATGATCCACAGCGACCGCGTTCGAGAGCGTCTTGAAGCGACAGGCATGTCGCAGAGCGAATTGGCGCGACGGGTCCACGTCACCCAAGGCGCCATCGCAAAGATTGCCAGCGCAAACCCAGGGGGGTCAGCTCACCTTCACAAAATTGCTCGCGAGCTAGGAACGACGCCTGCATATCTGACCGGCGAAACGGACGATCCCGCGGCCGGCGCAATCCCAATTCCGACGCCGGCGCAACTAGCCGAACAGCTCGATCTGGTCGCGGTGCAGGAGATAGACCTGAAATTCGGGATGGGCGCGACCAATCTGGAACTGCCCGTAACGAGCAATATCCGGCATTTCTCACGCGACTGGCTGCGCCAGCACACACACGCCAGCCCCGAGCACCTCTATTTCGCCCAGGGCATCGGAGATTCCATGGCGCCGACGTTGCTCGACAGCGATCTGCTGCTGATCGACACGTCCGAACAAATCATCCGCCTCGCCGACAAGATCTGGGCGGTTTCCTTTTACGGATCGGGCATGGTGAAGCGCCTGCGCCAGACGCGCGAGGGCGTGAAGATCATGTCCGACAATCCCGCCATTTCGGAGGAAGTTGCTACCGATGGCGAGTTGCATGTGCTCGGGCGCGTGGTAGCGATCGTTCGGAAGATGTAGGCAGCAGGCGCGACCCACGGAGCGAGTGGCGCAATAGACTACTTTTCCGAAGATCATCGACGCCGAGTTGAGTTCTCGCTAGGCTGGGGGCATGGCATGGTTCAATTGCGGCACTATCGATTGGACTGCAGTTGGGTCGATGTTGTCAGGAATTGGCACGGTCGTTGGTGCAGGCGCTGTATTCTACGCAGCCCACAAGGGCAGCGACACTTTCAGGCAGTGGCGACGTCAAAAGAACGCAGAGCGTAGAATCGAGCTTGCTGAGCAGATTCTAACGCTTGCCTACAAGGTCCGTCGTGCCTTCGAAGGGGTTCGTTCGCCCGCAATTTGGGGCGGAGAGAGGGCTGATCTCGAAGCGCAGCTTCGAGAGAGCGGCCTGATAAGCGATGAGACTCCAGAAGGCACGAAGGTAACACTAGTAGAAGCTCAGGCAGTTGTCACACGCGCTAATTATCATAAGAATTTATGGGATTCGCTGCTTGATATGATGCCGGTGGCAAAAGCTATCTTTGGCGATGAAATCGAAGCGATGCTCAACGAATTTTGGACACTGCGAACTAAATTACTGCAGGCTTCCAAACGTCACGCCACCTTTGCGGCGAAGCGATATCCATCGAACGAGAAAGACTTGGAGCGCCGCTTTAAGCGAGAAGCGGAGATACAGGATGTGATTTGGTCCGGCGCTAGCGAGGATGGAGTTGATAAAGTCGCCGATGCCGTAAACGCCGCTGTCCATGGCCTTGAATGTAAGCTATTGATAATCATCAGATCTGATACGAGTTTTGGATTGTAATTGTACAAATTGACGGTTCCGTGCGGTGGAAATCGTCGGGGTTGCTCTAGAACGCCGGCTTTCAAGGAAGCTAGCTGTTCGCGATGCAATGCACGTATGAGAAATCCTCGCGTGAGCCGTTCTTCCGGACCAAGCAGAAGCATTGAGTGCCATAATCGGCGCTCATCACCTCAAAGTGATCGATCCCTTCGCCACGCTTCTGCAACTGGTCGGCGTGATGGTCGAGCAGGGCGTCGAGGTGAATGCTGTCGCCGTCCGATACCCGATCACCCGGCCGGTAGCGCCCCAGCATCTCCTTGAAGAAATTGCCCGCGTCCCCGCGCTTGGCGAATTCCATCGTCCTGAGTGTCACTGGTTTTCCGCGTGCCATTGAATGCCCTCCATAAGAAGATCGACAGCGCGCCGGCGCGGCCATTTCAGCGAATAGGTTGCCGTATCTCCGGCTGGAGGCGCTGCCGCACATCTTGATACAGACCCACGAGACCCGGCATCGCAATAGACACCGCCAGCCCGTAAGGGATCGGCTCGTCGATGACATCACCCTGATCAGGGTCTCGCTGAACGGTCAGCGATATCGTCATATCGGCACCGACCACTGGCGCTCGCTCGCCGCGCCAGCAGCGCGTGTAGAGCGTGCCGCGATTGGTCTGATTCATGTCGGGCTGATCCCCGTGCGCCTTGACGGCAAGCCGATCGAGGACGTCCGGCTCAAGTATCTTCAATCGACAGGTGCGGTACTGCTTCCGGCCCGGCGAAACCGGTGTGAACCACGCGAGCGTCGCCGAGAGGGAGTGTGGCCTTGCCAAGCCCCCCATAACGGCCGGTACCGGTACAGGAATCGTGGCGATCTTGTTCGGTTGCAGGGTTCCTGCCGCCCAGAATGTGGCGCGGTCCTCCGCGCAAGCGACCGCTTCGTCGCCGTCGACGGCGCCATATCCCAGGAACCGCCGAATATTGTCCTTCTGCTGCGCGTGAAGGCGATTGTTAGCAGGCCCCAAAACCCCTCGCAGCAGAGCGGCGCTATCATCCGGCCAGCGCGCCGGATGGGCGAACAATGCCTTCAAGAGGACTGCGCGCTGGGCTGAGGGCAGGCTGGTGAACGTTTCACCATATTCCGCCTCAAGAGCGTCATGGATGCGATGGCACGTGCGCGAAGCGAGCGCCGCGGCGGCACTGGTGCCGCCAGTATAGCCATCTATTCCTTCCCGCCCGCCGACCGGCGGCGCCGCCACCTTGAGGCCGGCAGCGCGAGAGGGCGTGGCCGGCCGGACATCGATATGATCGTGCGTTCGCACAACCTGGAGCATCTCGCGCGCGCCGGGCATAAGCAGGTCCGGCTTGACCGACCGTGCATATCCCGGCCCAAGCGTGCTCGAGGGATTTGGCAGCCGCATGGCCGGGTAGGGGTCGACGTTGACCCGAGCTGCCTGACGCGCAGCGGGATCGATCCCGTCTTCGTTGCAGGCGCCGATGGTGACGCCGTTCACCGTTTCCGCTGGCGAGAACAACCGACGGTCTGCGACGATGTCGCCGAGTGCGCGTACCATGTTCGTGGCGCGAGTTTGCGGATCCGCGCCCTCAAATTCGATGCTGGTCGCGAAGCCAGGGACACCGAATGTCTCAACATTGTTGCCGGCGCTTACCAAGAACAGAATGCCGAAGCGATAGGCCAGTCGATCCAGGAGCCGAGCCCAGGCGGAAAGCTGACCCTGAAAAGGTCTTCTCGGATTGCCGAGCGACAGATTCACAATCAGCACGTTCGGCGCGGTCGGCTCGGGACCATCACGCATGCTGCTGACGGCAAGATAGATAAGATCGATGACGAGGCGATCATCGGGAAAGCGATCTTCATTGCCAAGGACAGGGACGACATGAATCTGACGGGGGAGGGCAGGCCCGTCGCGATTGCGGTCGCCATGCACAATGAGCGACGCCATCGCGGTTCCATGCAGGCGTCGGGCGACCAGCGCATTGGGTTCAAGGCCGAATGCATCATCGACGATCAGATGCCGGGCGAGCAGCGGGTGGGCCGCGACGGGGACTCCGTCGATCAGCGCGAGGATCGGCGAGCCCAGTTCGGTGTGTGCGCGGCCAGGTTCTGGCTCATCGGCATCGGCAACCGCAATGGTGGTCGCGATGCTCTGCGGCCTTATGTATTGAAGTGGGTCTAGGCCGGCGATGCCGGCGGGGTCCTGATTGATGATCTGCCTGACTGCCCATACGGGCAAGTCAACGAGCAGGGCGTGATAGGCGATATCCTCAATTCGTGACCGCGCAACGATCCGTCCACCGCTTGCCACCACGCTTGTACTGACCTGCCGTTCCGGCTCATTCGCTCTCCGGTCATTGTCGCGGAACACCAGCTCCAGCTCGAGGCGGACAAGGTCAGACTCGCCAAGTCCCTCAATCTCCTCCGCCAAAATCCCTGCGTCATTGGGTTGAACGCGGTCCGCCGGACCCCACGGTCGCAGATCGCGAAGGAGATCGAAAACCTTTGCCCATGGTGTCTCCCCCCAGACCAGTTCGTTCCGACGCCAGCGCTGCCAGAGCGACTCGAGCTGATCCAGTGCGGCAACATCCGGCATCAGGAGATAGGCAACGGGATCCTTATCCTCGTCAGCTGCCATGGCTTCCTCGTCAATGAGTTCGAGGCCAGGCACTTTCGCAATCGCATTGGCGAACGCGCCAATTGCACCGCGCACTTCGAAGACCAGAAGGCGTTCGGGCGCGAGTGCCGTTGCATCGGCGCGCAACTCAAGCGGATCACCGCGCTCAAGAACCGTCCGCAATCTTGTGAATTTTGGTCCGAATGTCGCCGTCTGCCGCTCGACCGGAAATGGATCAGGTTGCGGGATCGGACGCGGAGGACCAATCGGCCGGGGAAGCTCAGCTGTGGGTGTCAGCCGCAGCAGCGGCTTGGTCGGATCGCTCGGCATCAATGCTGGCGGGTGTTACCCGCGCTTCCCACAACTCGAGTTCGGTGCGAAGCGCTTCCTCAACATCTATCTCCCCCAGCCCCAAAATCTGTCGGCGACGAACGTTCTGACAGAAGTCGAGCGCTTCCGCGTAACTAACAGCGCCAAGCTTGCTCGCAATCTTGCCGGTCTGCAACCTCGGTCTATCCGGCCATGTATCAATAATCTGATCCAAAAAGGAACCAATCTGGCGCCGATCCGGAGCAGGGAAGGCCAAGCGCATCTGGAAGCGACGCCACACTGCCCGATCCAGTAGCTCTCCATGATTGGTCGCGGCGATAACGATCACGTAGCTGGGAAGTTGATCAAGCTGCATCAGGAGGAAGGAAACCACGCGCTTGATCTCGCCGGTCTCGTGCGTGTCGCCGCGTTCTTTGCCGATCGCGTCAAACTCATCGAAGAACAGCACGCACGGTTGTGTTCGAATATAATCGAACAGCTTCCGCAATCGCGCGTTGGTTTCCCCCAAATAACTTCCGATGAGTGAATCGTATCGCACGACGAAAAAGGGCAGCGCCAGCGCTTCGGCGACACCTTCAGCGAAGGAAGTCTTCCCGTTCCCCGGGGGGCCAGACAGCAGCACACGGTGGCGGGGCTCATAGCCATTGGCGCGGAGCACGTCGGCCCGAATATGCTCCTCCAGCAGCTGCCGGCTATGTTCCCGCACCGGCAAGGGGAGCATGAGCGCGTCCAGCTGAACGCGGGGTTCGAGCTCAAGAATGGCGTCCCGGCCCGTTGGCGTCGACGACGGCGCGGACGTTGTCAGCGCTGGTGGCGCGATCGGAACGGCAGACAATGCCCGTTCAATTCGTTCGGCTAGGATATTATGCTTTTTCGCACGCTCGTCGGCCACAAGCGCCTCGGCAGTACGCCGCAATAACCCGCGGTCGCCAGCGGCGCCGGCGCGGACCAAGGATACAAGAAGATCGCTACGTGCCATCGCAGTGAAACGCTTGCCTCCACAAAATGGATCGCATCATGGCGCTTCCCAATCGCAATCGCAAACTACATGACGCATCATCGTGGCACGATTACGACCAGGCACCGCATTTCCGATTTTCGAAAGCGCCTAACCTGGATCGTGCGATTCGAACCAAGTTCATGGTCCGTTCTATCGTAGGTTGCAGCGGGTATCAAGAAAGGCTGTGTCGAGCCGGCCGCTGGGCGACACCTATGATTCGCCGAGACGGCTTAGCGTGAGCCCTGTGACAAAGCCCCGATTCCCAATCGTGTGGCTCACCTCAGCGACCAGCCACTTCACCGCGTCGATCTCAGCCTTGAAGCCCGCGACACTCGCCGACTGCTCGGGATAGATATCCGCGCGGCCGAGCGCGAGGGATAGCGAGAGGCTCACCGGCTGGCGCTCGGCGCGCTGCAGGGTGGTCTTTGCGGCGCGCCTGGCCGAGGATTCGGAGGCGTAGACATGGGACAGGGCCTTTGCGCCGCTGGCCTTGCCGATGGTGACGCTCTTGCGCTTCGCCTCGCGGCGATCGTGCCAGGAGGCTGTGACGCCTTCGGCCTCTTCGCGTTTCTCGACGCGGTAGCTGTGGCGATCCCCGTCGCGCCGGCGGAGCGTCAGCGCGGGCAAGGGTGCGCCGCTGGCCGTGGTGCCGGCGCCGATCGGCGCGAAGATCAACGCGCCCTGCTTAATCGTGGCGACGGCATCGTGCTCGCGGCCGAGACGACGCATCAGCGCCATGTCGCTTTCGCGGCTCTGCACCAGGGCGGGCAGCGCAATCGCGGCGAGGGCGGCGGCGCAGCGCGGTTGCAGGCCGTTGCGGCCGGCGATCTCGGCGATCACCGCGCCGATCGTGGTATCGTGCCAGCTCTGCTCGCGCCGGGTGCGCAGATCGCTCGTGAAATCAGCGGAGCGGGCGCGGATCGTGACCTGATCAGGCGGGCCGGCATGTTCGACTTCGTCGACCGTGAAGCTGCCCTTGTCGATCAGGCCGAGCGTGACATCGGCGCCCTGTCGCCAGCCGATGTGAAGCTGCAGGACAGCGCCCGTCCCGGGCAGCGCCAGGCGGCCATCGGTATCGTCCAGGGTGATATCGAGCTGATCAGCCTCGTCGCCGCGCTTTTCGGACAGGGTGAGGCCGATCAGCCGCGGGCGAAGCTTGCCGGTGAGATCCTGGCCGTCGAGCGTGACGCGGAAATCCGGGATGTTGGCGCCCGTCATGCGGGCTCGTCGACGCGGAGAAGATCGAGGGTGAAATCGATCTGGCGCGGCGTGCCATCAGCGAGGAAGAATTTCTGCCCCTCGTCCACGCCCGCAATCACGAAAGCGCCGTAGACGCGGCCGGTGCCGTCAACGAGCGGCCAGACATCGCCGCTGTCGCCCATGGCGCGCAGGCTGTCGAGCGAGGCGGCGCCGTCCGACAATTCAGCAAAGGCGGTGCCGGACAGGGAAATGCTGTCATCACCAGGGCCAACGAACTGAGTGGCGTCGCGCGCGCCGATGCGGGGCGAGCGGGCGTGGCGGAAATCCGTGCGGCGCTTCAGCTCGTCATAGGCGAGAGTGGGGAGGGCGAAGACGAACATGCCGAGCGACATCATCATGCGCGGTCACTCCAGTCAGGCGCATCAGCGAAGCTGGCGCGCCGGGATGCCGCCTTGCGGCGATCGATCTCGGCCAGCTTGCGCTCGAGCAGGGCCATGAGCTTCGCCTCGTCCATGCCCGGCGCGGCGTGGAGATGAATCTCGTAGCGGTCGCCCGTCACCGCGCCGACCGGCGCGCGCGGATAGGGGGCGCCCTGGGCCGAAGCCGGCGCGGCGACAGCGGGCAGGGAGGCGCCCACGATCATCGCCGCTGTGAGCCGCTTCGACAGCGCATCAAGGCGCTTTACCGGGCCGTTCTCACCGCTGGCGATGCCATTGGTGAGGCCCTGCATGATGTGCCCGCCGAACGACATGAAGACGCGCGAGGGCGAATGAATGCCGAGCTTCGCCTTGAACCAGTTCGCGGCCGAGCTGGCGGCACCGACGATGGTCGATTCCAGCGCGCCGAGCATGCCGGTGATCCCGTTGATCAGGCCTCGGATCATGTTGCGGCCGACCTCGGCCAGGCGCGCGGGGATATCGCCGCCCAGCCAGGCGAAGAGCAGGCCGAAGGGGCCGAGCAACAGCGCCATGGGGTTGAAGGAGGACAGGATCTTGCCGATCGATCCGATGGCGGCGGCGAAGATCCGCTTTGCGCCTTCCCATAGCCCGGCGAACCAGGTGCCGAGCGCGCCCCAATTGGCATAAATGGCATAGGCGGCAGCGCCGAGCGCGACGATGCCGAGGACGACGCCGGCGACGATGCCGATCAGCGGCAACATGCCGATGCCGAAGAAGGTCGCGACCGTGGCCAGCGCGGCGAAGGGGGCGATGAGGCCGGCGACGACAATGCCGAGCACGCCGAGGACTGTCAGCGTCGCGGCCAGGCCGGCGGCGACCAGCACGATCCCCTTCGCCAGGACGGGATGGCGCTGCGACCACTCCGTCAGACGCGCGGTGAAGGCGGCGGCTTTCTCCGTGATGGCGTTGACGGTCGGCAACAGGATGGTGCCGAGCGAGATCGCCAGCGCCTTGCCGTTCACCTCGAGCTGGCGGGTCTTCTCGGCGCTGTCCTTCATGCGTTCGGCAAAGTCGGCATCCGTGGTGCCGTTGGCCCCGAGCGCATCATCCCGGATCGTCCTGAATTCCTTCAGATTGGCGATCAGCGGGCGCAGGGCGCCCTGCACCTGGGCATCGTCGAACAGGTAGGAGAGCTTCGAGATATCGCCGCCCAGCGCCTTGTTGGCGAGTTCGGCGATTGCCTCGATCGGGCCTTTGCCGTCCTTCGCCGCCTTCTTCATCGCCGCCGGGAGATCGACCCCGAATTTCTTGAAGTTCGCGTTGGTCGCGCGCGCATTGATCTTGTTGAGCAGGTTGAGCAGATTGTTGCCCGCCGTCGATGAATCGCCGGCGCCCTTGCGCGCGATCTGGGCGCCGGCCGCGAGATCCGCGACCGCGCGGGTGCCCGTCTGGCCGAGGGCCTGATAGGCTGCGGTGAGCGCCGGGAACTGGCCGGCCATGTCCTTGATCTCGAACGCGCCGGCCTTGCCGGCCTGCGCCATGATGTCGATCACGCGCCCGGTCTGGTCGACCGGGACCTTGAGATTGTCATTCGCCGCGAACGCCGCCGCCGACAGGTCGGCGATCTCGGCCTTGTAGGCGGTCGCGGCGCGGCCGATCGGCTTCATCATCTCGACCGCCTGGCGCGGATCGAGGCCGAAGCCGGCGAGGGTATCGACGCCCTGCGCCATGGCATCCGGCAACTGGTTTGCCGCCCTGGCCGCGACCAGCAGCCCCGCGCCCATCTTCTCGGCATCGCGGCGCGACAGGTTCGCCTTCTGGGCAATATCCGTCATCGAGGACTGATAGGCCTGGGCCTCGGCGATGCCGCCCAGGATCGGCCGGCCCACCGCATAGCCGGTGCCGATCGCCGCCGCGCCGCCGGCGGCGAGCGACGTGGCCGTCCCCTGCATCCGGGCGAACTTGCCGCGCGCCGCCTCGAACCGCTGGCTGCGGCTGGCGGCCTGCTGCAGGCGGCGACTCTGCTCGGCCAGCTCGGCGTTGGTGCGCGACGCCTCCTCGCGCAGGCGCCGCTCATCCTGCACCAGGCGCGATGTCGAGACACCGGCCGCAGCCATGCGCTCGCGGAGCTGCTGCAGCCGGACGGCCTGTTCGTGGTGCTGATCGCCAAGGGCCGAGGCTTCGCGCTTCGCGCGGGCAAAATCCGCGATCATCTTTTTGGTCGGCGTGCCGGTCGCGTGGATTTCGCGCGCGAGCGCGGCGACGCGGTTCTGCGCGCCGTGCAGTTCAGCCTCGGTCGAGCGTAGCCCCGCCTTCAGTTCGCGAAAGCTGCCGATATCGGCCTGGGCGCGGTTGATCTCCTTCAGCCGGTCGCGCGTCGCCTTGAGCGCCTCGGCCGCCTTGCGCGAGCCGCCCGCCATGTCGCGCAGCGGCTTGGTGACGCGGTCGCCCGCCTCGAGGAGCATGCGGATGCGGAGATTGCGATCCATGGAGGTTTCAGCTTTCGGGATTGTGGCGGGCAGCGGCGCGGGCGCGCCACGCCATCAGCTCGGCCAGGCTCATCTCGTCCATGACGGCCGGCGACCAGTGAAACACGAGCGCCAGATCGGCCATGATCTCGTCTATGCTGGCTGGTAGCCCTCCGGCTTCGCCGCTGATGGCAGCAAAAAATCCATCACCTCGCTGCCGAACTGCATCATGTCGGCCGGATCCATGGCCATCACATGATGCTTGGTCAGGGTCGGCGTGGTGATGCGCGGCGCCAGCGTCTCGAGCGAGGCATAGTCGAGCTGCAGCAGCGCCGTCAGGGAAAGGCCGCGCAGCTCGCCGGCACCGGGCTTGCGGACGGTGACCCTGGTGCCCTTGGGGAAGGCAAGCGTTCCGCCGGGCGCGATATCGAAGTCGAGATCGAACGAGCGGAAGAGCGGCGTCGCATCAGCGTGCGGAGGGGTATCGGACATCGGAAAACCTCGTGAAGGGGGGAGGGGGGCGGCGTCAGAAGATGCCGAGCGCTTCGCGGATCTGGGCCATGCGATCGACGCCGCCGACCATCTCGATCATGCCGAGCACGTCGATCTCGATCTCGGTCACGCCGTTCCAGCTCAGCTTGTAATAGACGAGCGAGGACTTGACCTTGAACTCAGTGCCCTCGCCGGGCTTGGCCTCGCCCATGTCGATCTCCTCGTGCCGGCCGCGCACGGCGATCTCGATCGCGGTGACCTCGCCGCTGTCATCATCCTGATAGGAGCCGACGAAGCGCAACTGGACGTCGCCGACGCCGACCGCGCCATATTGGCGCAGGACGTCCCGCATGGGGCCGCCGCAGGTGAATTCGATCTCCAGCGCCTCGCCGCCCATATCGATCTTGGCCGGGCGGTTCATGCCGCCGCTGCGATATTCCTCGAGCTTGCGGGCGAGCTTGGGCAGGGTGACGGAGGTGACGTCGCCGACATAGGTAAGGCCGGCGTTGAACAGCATCAGTTGCTTGAGTTTGCGGGGCAGGCCCATCGCGATTCTCCCGAGTGAAAGGGGCGGTTGAGGGAAGGGGATCAGGCGCCGGCGACGAGCGAGGCGAAGTCAGCGAGATATTCGTCGCTGATCTCCTGCAGCAGGCCGAGATCCTCGAGGGGCGGCGTCGGCGTGTAGATGTAGCTGATCTTGAGCTTGCCCAGCTTCAGATCGCCCGTCGGGTTCCTGTCCGGATCGAAATAGGCGCGGGCGCCGAGGAGGAAGTTGGCGCGCACCAGCTTGCGGAACTTCTCGTTGATGTCCTCGACGATATCGCGCGCCAGGCTGGGGGTCAGCGGCTTGTCGAGATAGTCGATCAGGCCGTTCGCCATGGTGTCAGCGAGGATCTGGGCAGTGCGGGTCGCGCTTTCGAACAGGAAATCGCTATCGTCCGCCGCGCAGGTGCGGTTGCCCCAGAAGCGCAGCGCGCCGTTGATCCGGACAATCGTGGTAACGTGCGCGGCATTGAGCTGCGCCGCGTCGCTATCGGGATCCTGCAGATCGAAGCCGATATCGCTGGTCAGGCCGACGACGCCGGTAACGGGCACGTTCGACAGGGTCTTGTTCCATCCCATTTCCTGATCGATCAGCGCGCGCAGGCCGAGCGCCCGGGCGACCGCGTAGCTGGTGCCGGTCGCGCCCAGCACGCCGACGGGAGCGAGGAAGTCCGGATGGATCAGCATCAGCTCGCGCTGGGTGAAGGCGGCCCGGCCGTCGATGACTTCAGCGATCGTGGCGCCGTCAGCACGGCCATAGGCCATGGCGCGCAGCTTCTTCGCGACCAGGGCGAGCTGCGTCTTGACCGCGGCATTGTCGAGACC
>CAISGR010000259.1 GCA_903884945.1 uncultured bacterium | reverse complement strand
CTTGGCATGTCTGAGATCGTGGCGGCCCGACCGCTTCAAGCGGCTTTCACGTCAGCCATCACGTTCAGCGCAGGCGCTCTTCTGCCCCTCGCACTCGTTTCGGTCTCGTCTCGCCATGGATTGATCCCGCTGATAATCGCGGCCACGCTTCTTTGTCTCGCAATCCTCGGCGCGCTTGGTGCGCGGGCCGGCGGCGCGCCGCTGACACGCTCTGTCCTTCGCGTCGGCTTCTGGGGAGCTTTGGCGCTGGCCGTGACGGCAGGTATCGGGCGCCTGTTCGGTACTGTCGCCTGAACAATGCTCGGCTTGTTTCGGTCGGAGAGGGAATATCGCATAGATGCGCATTCTCGTTATTGAGGATAATGAGCGCTTGGCCCGACTCATGGTCGATGGCCTTCATCGCCGCGGTTTTTCCTGCGATATTGCCCTTCGTCTGTCGGCTGCGGACGATGCCATGGCGAGCGCCATCTATGACGCGATCATCCTCGATCTGGGCTTGCCCGATGGTGACGGGGTCGCATGGCTCGCCGCGGCCCGTCGCTCTCGCAATATGCCACCCGCGATTGTCCAGACCGCGCGGGGCGCACTGGAGGACCGGGTCCTGGGGCTTGATGCCGGGGCGGACGATTATGTCGTCAAGCCGGTCGAGGTGGAGGAACTGGCTGCCCGGCTTCGCGCTTTGCTGCGGCGACCGGGTCTGAGGGCACAGACGGTGGTCGAGGTCGGCCCGCTTCGTTTCGACACGGCGCGCAGAACGGCGCATGTCGGCGATCACGAAATCGATCTGTCGCGCAGGGAGGCCGATCTGCTGGAACTGCTGATGCGCCGTGCCGGGGCCGTGGTCCGCCGGGAGGTGATCGAGAATGCGCTCTACAATTTCCATGAGCAGGTGACCCCCAATGCGGTGGAAGCCGCGATCTCGCGCTTGCGGCGGAAGCTCGAGGATGCCCGGATGCGCGGCGTGCTCCAGACGATCCGGGGTGTCGGCTATATTCTCAAGGACACCGCCGCATGATGCGCAGGAATTCGGTATCGCGCAGGCTCATTCGCGGCCTGGGTAAGGTCGGGCTGGTCGGCACGCTTCTACTGCTCGCGGCGGTGGTCTTTTTCTATCGGCTGACCTTCAGCCATCTCGAGGCGAGCGCCGCCCTGCGACGCGCCATCCTGGAGTCGCTGGAACATGTGGCGCTGCCGGTGGTGGTGCTCATGGTGCCGGTCACCGTCCTCGGCCTTCGGGTCATCAGGCAGGCCTTTGTTCCGCTGGAGGACGCGGCCGCGAGCATTGAAGCCGTCAAGGGGCATGAACGCGGGTTCCGCATCGATACCTCGCAAATGCCCCAAGAGGCGCTGCCCTTTACCGGGGCGGTGAACGATCTTCTGGAACGTCTCGACGAGGCGGCGAAGCGGCAGGAAGCTTTCGCAGCCGATGTCGCGCATGAATTGCGCACGCCTCTGGCGCTGCTGTCGCTTGAACTCGACCAGATCGATCATCCTCATGCCCAGCGGCTGAAAGGCGATGTCGCGGCAATGCGGCGCCTGATCGATCAGTTGATGCTTCTGGCCCAGATCGACGCCGCGGCCTCCGCGCAGGTGGCGCCGGAACCGATTGGACTTGTCGAGTTGGCGCGCGATGTCGTCAGCCAGGTCGCACCGACGATCCTTGCCGAGGGCAAGATGATCGCGCTTGACGTCGATGGCGAGGTGCCTGTCATCCGGGCACGCACGGAAGCGATTGCGGCGGCGCTGCGCAACCTCATCGAAAACGCTGTCCGCGTGACGCCAATTGGCGGCACGGTCCAGGTCTTCGTTGGTCCCGGAGCAGCGATGGGCGTCAGGGACGAAGGCCCGGGTCTCGATCGGGAGCGCCTGCGCGATCTCGTGCGCCGGCACCGGCGCGCCGACCATGCGAGCAAGGATGGTGCGGGCCTTGGGCTGGCTATCGTCGACCGGATCATGGCCGCGCATGGAGGCCAGTTGGCAAGTGACCCAGGGCGACGCGAACTCGTGTTGCAATTCCCTGGGGTCTGAACACACCCGTCGTTGCCCCTCCGTCAGGCTTCCGTCAGACTCAGTGCCTAGCCGGGAGATATGCCCAGTCGAAAGATTCTGTTCATCGGCGCCGGAGCGCTCGTTGCCATTTTTGGCGGGACTGTCGGCTATCTGGCGCACTATGACCGCGTGACGGCGCCGACCTTGCCCTCATCCTCGCCGACCAATCGTGAGCCGGTCGCATTGGCCGCGTTCCAGGCACTGTCCAAGGCCCGCTGCGATTATTGCCATACGCAGGGCGCGGCGCTGCCATTTTATGCCGATGTACCAGGCGCCCATCAGTTGATGCAGCGGGATCTGGTGCAGGGCCTGCGGCATTTTCGCATCGAGGCCGTGCTGAAGGCACTGCAGGACGGCACGCCACCGCCCGAAGAGGATCTGGCGCGCATCGAATGGGTGACACGGCAGGGCCGGATGCCGCCGTCGCCTTACACGTTGATGCATTGGCGGGCGAGGCTTGGTGATGCAGGCAGGAATGCCCTGTTGACCTGGGTGGCGGCGACAAGGCGCAGATATTATGCGTCTGCCAACGTTGCCCCGCAATTCGCGGTGGAGCCGGTTCAGCCAATCATGGAGGTATCACCCGGCGATGCCGGGAAAGTTGAGCTGGGGCAGCGACTGTTCTTCGATACGCTGTTGTCGGGTGATAATAGCGTGAGTTGCGCGAGCTGCCACGGGCTCGGCAAAGGCGGCGCGGACGGTCTAGTGACGGCCACCGGCATCCGTGGGCAAAAGGGGCCGATCAATGTGCCCACCGTCTTCAATGCGCTGTTCAACAAGGTACAGTTCTGGAACGGCCGGGCACCGACCCTGGCGGCGCAGGCTGCTGGCCCGGTGATGAACCCGCTGGAAATGGGCTCGCACACATGGAGCGGAGTTGCCGCGAAGCTGAACGCGCAGCCCGGCTATGGTGCGGTATTCCTCAAAATCTACGGCCCGGGGCCAATCGACGAGCATCGCATTACCGACGCGATTGCCGCGTTTGAAGTAACGCTCTCCACACCTGGAAGCCGCTTCGACCGCTATCTGCAAGGCGATGCCCGGGCGATCAACGCAAGCGAGAAGCGCGGTTATGCGCTGTTCAAGGAGAATGGCTGCGCTTCGTGCCATGTCGGCCAATCGCTGGGCGGCCAAGGCATGGAGATCATGGGGCTGAACGGCGATTATGTCGCGGCGCGTGACGGCAAGCCGACCGATGCCGATCTCGGCAGATATACGGTCACACACGCCGCCCAGGACCGCGCTCGCTTCAAGGTGCCGAACCTGCGCAATATCGCCCTGACCGGGCCTTACATGCACGATGGCAGCGCGAAGACACTGCCCGAGGCAGTCAGGCTCATGGTGCGTTTCCAGACCCCGAAAGGCACCCTGCCAGATCAGGATATCAACGATATCGTTGCGTTCCTGAATACCCTTACCGGCACCTGGCAAGGCAAGCCGCTGGCAGCCAAGCCCGAGGCAAAAAAATGACCGCAGTGGTGCTTGCCTGCCTGTTGCTGCAATCTCCGTCATTGGCCTCTTCACCGGACAATGTGCAGACAGGCCCTGCGCAACAGACAAGCCCGACCGAGACGCTAACGGACAGCATAATGCCGAAACCGGCGGGCCAGACATCCACGCCCCCTACGACAGAGCTGGAAGCGACATCGCCCTTGCAGGGTGATCAAGGTGAGGGGCAGAACAGCATCGTCGTGACGGCCATCCGCCGCGAAACCCCCGGCGATCCCCTGCAATCGGTCAACATCAAGTCATTTGAAATGACCTATACGGTCGATAAGGCCGTTTTCCGGTCTGTCGCGCTTGCTTACAGGCATGGATTGCCCAGGCCGGTCCGCAGCGGACTACGCAATCTTCTCACCAATCTCAATGAGCCGGTCGTGTTCGCCAACTATCTGCTGCAACATCATCCCGGCAAAGCGGCGGAGACGTTCGGGCGCTTCACGATCAACTCGGTGATCGGCGTGGCGGGCCTGTTCGATGTGGCGAAAACCCACAGGTTCAATCTTCCGCATCGCCCCAATGGTTTTGCCGATACGCTTGGCTTTTATGGTGTAAGATCTGGGCCGTTCCTCTATCTACCGCTGATTGGTCCATCGAGCGCGCGCGACCTGTTTGGCGATGTCGTTGACCGACTCACTTTGCCCTTGAGTGTGGGGCGCCCCTTCAACAGGCTGGCCTATTCTGTCCCGACAACCGCGATCCGGCTCATCGACCGGCGCGCTGAATTCGACGATCGCCTGCAAAGGCTGCACGAGGATCCGGCCCATGCCTATACGACGTCGCGCGCCCTCTATCTGCAGGCGCGTCAGGCAGAGATTGATGCGCTGCATGCTCGACATCGCTCCGAATAACTCGACGAAGAGTCGGCCGAGAAACGATCGCTGGCAGGATCGGCAGAAACCGCGCATCGCCGCGCGATCGCCTGCGAATGAAATCAATGTGGCAGCATGCGCCTGAGTGTGTTGTCGCGCAGTCCATAATGATGAAACAGGGCCGCCGCAGCATGAAGGCCGGCCAGCAGGATGATCGCCCAGCCAACAAGGTCATGGGCCTCGCCGATCGTCCCGGCGAAAGCCTTGTCGGGCGGGAATGCCGAGGGAACAGCGAACAGCCCGAAAAAGGTGAAGGTTTCGCCTTGCGCCCAGCGGAACAGGAAGCCCAGCACGATCTGGCCAATCAGCAGGGCATAAAGCAGATGGTGCGCGCCCTTTGCTGCCCAATAAGGTATCTGCGATTCCACTGCCGGGAGGCGACGGCCACGGCTGACGCGCCAGACGATCCGCAGGATCAGGACGGCCGCCAGGAGGATGCCCAGCGAAATGTGTAGTGCCTCAAGGTTATGACGGGTGCCGCGCGGAAAGAAGCCCCAGGATTCAGCTAGTGCAAAGAGCGTGACGACAAGCAATGCCGTCACCCAATGGAAGGCGATCGTGAGAGGGTCATAGCGTAATTTCTCGTCGGTCATGGCCTGCTCCTGCACCGTATCGCTCATTCCTTATTTTCCTTTTCCTCGTCCGGTGCCCAGATGCTGTGGGAATCGATCTGAAGCTTGAGGAGCGCGCGATCCGCTTGCGACCGCGCGTCGATTTCATAGCGACGCGCATCGTTGGCCTGGCGCCGGGCATAGAGCAGATCGGCGAGGTCGATCTGCCCGAGCTGATAGCCGCGTTCGGTCCGGCGAACAGCATCGAGGCTGCTCCGCGCAGAATCCTCGGCGCTTCGCCAGGCTTCGAGGCGGGTCCGCGCATTGGACAGGTCGGTATCGGCAATCGCGGCGATATTGCGCTGGATATTGGCCAGTTCGAGCCGGGCGGCGCTCGCTTCCGCAGCCGCCTGGTCTGCCGCACCCCGTCGATAACCGCCGCCAAACGGTATCGACGCCACGACACCGGCGCCTTTCTCCAACCCGCCTTGCTCGCTGAACACGCGGATACCAAACGATGGATCGGCGATCCGGTCGGCACGCACCCGCTGAGAGACGACGCCCAGGCGCTGCGCCTCCCGATCAGCTGCACGGATTTCGTGGCTGCGCTGGACCACCAGATCCCGCATCCTCTCAAGGCCCTGCGGTGCAGGGCCGGGAATGGCGAGATCGGGCGGTTCCATCGGAAGCGGCAGGTCGGGAAAGGTGGCTGCCAGCGTGACTCTGGCCTGTTCCCTCGCCGCCAGCGACGCCGCTGCCTGTGCCTTGGCCTGGGCGAGTGCCGCCGACGCCTGGTCAAGATCGAGTTCGGCCGCATCGCGCAGCGCCACGCGGCGACGAAGCGCAACCAATGCCCGCTCGAGGCCGCCCACCGCATCTCCGTCGTTTCGATACTGGCTGCCGGCGGTCAGCCAGTCATACCAGAGACCCGAAAGGATGAGCGCGGTCTGGTGGCGGGCGTCCTCCATCCGGTTTTCGGCGACTTCGATTTCGAGCGCGCCGGCCTCACGGTCGAGGGAGGCTTTGCCGGGCAGGCGGAACGCCCGGGTGATGGTCGCGTCGAACTCGTCACGGCCACCGAACCCATCGACATTGCGGCGGACATAGCTACCCGATAACGTCACTTCATGCGGACCTCTCGCGAGCATTCCGCTATGCGCGCGGGCTGCCGCAACCCGTTCAGCAGCGGCCTCGACAGTCGGATGCCTGTCGAGTGCCTGGTTGACCTGTTCGGCAGGCGGCAGGTCTATCGTTTGCGCCCATATTGTGCCGGGAATGCAGCTGCTCAGGAGGGCGACAGCAAGGGCGCGAGGTGTCATGCGGCTCTCCCGTGCGTCAGGACCGGGACGGCGTGCCAGCGCACCGGCAGTTCCCGCTTGGCCGCCGAGACGGCATCGACCAGATCGGTCAGCGACTTTTCATCGACGATAAGCTCGACCGCGTGACGGCGCAGCAGGCCGGATACCTGTTCCGCCGTGCTGGCATCGGCATAGTCCCAGCCTCGCACGGTCTTTTCGGAAATATGGACAGGCGTCTGAGAGCATGCACGAAGGGTATCCGTGACGATCTCGGTGTCCGGCAAGGCGCAGTGGAAAGTCAGCAGGACGTCAGCCATTGGCGATTTCCTCGGCGCCCTCGCCAAACCGCGCGAACAGGATCGGCAGCAGGATGAGCGTCAACAGGGTGGATGTAACCAGCCCGCCGATCACGACGATCGCGAGCGGTCGCTGGATTTCCGAGCCGGGGCCGCTGGCGAACAGCAAGGGCACCAGGCCGAAGGCGGTGATGCTCGCGGTCATCAGCACCGGCCGAAGCCGCCGCTCGGCGCCCAGGCGCACGGCGTCCGCCATGCGGTGCCCTTCGGCGCGCAGCTGGCGAAAATAGGATACCAGCACGAGGCCGTTGAGGACGGCGATGCCGAGCAGGGCGATGAACCCCACCGATGCCGGGACAGAGAGATATTCGCCCGAACCCCAGAGCGAAACGATTCCCCCCACCATCGCAAAGGGTATGTTGACGAGGATGAGAGCAGACGCCCGAAGCGAACGCAGGGTGGCAAGCAGCACGAAGAAGATCAGCAGCAGCGCCACCGGAATCACCAGCATCAGCCGCGCCGAGGCCCGCTGCTGGTTTTCGAACTGCCCGCCCCAGACGATGCGATATCCCGATGGGAGCTTCACCTTCGCGGCGACCGCCGCCTTGGCCTCGTCCACATAGCCGACCAGATCGCGGCCGGAGACGAAGGCCTGCACCAGCGCGAAGCGCGAACCGTTCTCGTGATCGAGCTTGACCGGGCCTTCGGTGCGCCGGACCTGCGCCATGTCGCTCACCCGGGCGAGGATGCCGTCCGGCGTGCGCAATTGCAGATCGGCGAAGCGCGCCGGATCGGAGCGCAGACTCTCGTCGCCGCGGATCATGATCGGCACGCGCTTCTGACCCTCGGCAACAATCCCGGCGCGCACGCCCTCCGCCTGGGCACGCAAGGCATCCTGCATCTGATCGATAGGCATGCCGTAACGGCCTGCCGCCGCACGGTCGATGTCGAGCTGGAGATAGTCGACGCTGTCGTTCGCGACCGTCAGCACTTCGGACGCGCCGCGAACGCCTGACAGGGCATGCTGCACCTGCCCGGCAAGGGAGGCGAGCGTCCCCAGATCCGGGCCGAAGATCTTGACCGCAAGATCGCCGCGCGCGCCCGTCAGCATTTCCGAAACGCGCATCTCGATAGGCTGGGTATAGCTTGGCGTAATTCCCGGTAATCCGGCCATGGCCTTGCGGATCTCGCCGACCACGAAGGCCTTGTCGCCGCGCCATTCCGATTGCGGCTTCAGCCGCACGAAGCTGTCGGTTTCGTTGGGGCCCATCGGGTCCAGGCCGATCTCGTCCGCGCCGACACGAGCGATGACGTCCTGGACCTCCGGTACGGTTCGCAGCACGCGTTCGGCGGCCATATCGCCCTGGATCGACTGGTCCAGATTGATCGACGGCAATTTGGTGAGCTGGACGATCACCGAGCCTTCATCCATGGTCGGCATGAACGCCTTGCCGACGGCGCCGTAGGCCATCCCTGCGATCACGAGGCCAGCGACGGAAAGGCCGTAGACCAGCGCCTTGTGGGCGAATGCGGCGTCCAGCAGGCGGCGATAGCGTGGCGCCAGCTGGCGCATCACCCATGGCTCGCCGTGATGCCCGCTCCTGAGGCCGAAGGAAGACAGCACCGGAACCAGCGTCAGCGCGAGCAGCAGCGATCCGGCGAGCGCGAAGATGATGGTAAGCGCCACGGGCGCGAACAGCTTCCCCTCCAATCCCTGCAAAGACAGCAGCGGCAGGAATACGAGCGCGATGATCGCGATGCCGGCCGATACCGGCACGACCACCTCGCTCGCCGCCTGGAAAACGAGGTTCAGGCGTGGGCGGCCTTCCTCGCCGGGGCGCCCCAGCCGGTCGACGATGTTCTCCACCACGACCACCGCGCCATCGACCAGCATGCCGATCGCAATTGCCAGCCCGCCGAGGCTCATCAGGTTGGCCGACAGGCCCATGCCGCGCATGAACAGGAAGGTGATGAGCGCGGCCATCGGCAACGTGACGGCGACGATGGCAGCCGCGCGCCAGTCGCCGAGGAACAGGATGAGGAGGACGACGACCAATATGGTCGCCTCGATCAACGCCTCCTCGACCGTGCCGACGGCTCGCTCGATCAGATCCGAACGGTCGTAAAAGACATCGATACGCGTGCCCGCCGGGAGTGCCTTCGTGACCTCGGCGAGCCGCGCCCGTACGCCCTCAACCACCTGCCGGGCATCGGCGCCGCGCAGGGCGATCACCAGGCCCTCCACCGCCTCGGCCTGCCCGTTCTTGCTGACCGCGCCATAGCGCGTAAGGCTGCCGGTTGCGACGGTCGCGACGTCGCCCAGCCGGACGATCCGGCCGTTCCGGCTGACGATGACCAGCGACCGCAGATCATCGACAGTGCGGATCGCGCCCACGGCCCGGACGATCAGCGCCTCTTCGCCCGATTTCAGGCGGCCGGCCCCGTCATTGCGGTTGCCGCTTTCGATCGCTGTGCGCAGGTCCGCGATGGAAAGCTGCGCGCCGGCAAGCGCGACCGGATCCGGCCTGACCTCGAAAGTGCGGACATAGCCGCCGAGCGCGTTGACATCCGCGACACCGGGAACCGTGCGGAGGGCCGGACGGATGGTCCAGTCGAGCAATTCCCGCTTCTGCTGAAGCGACAGCGGACCTTCGATGGTGAACATGTACACATCGGACAGCGGAGTCGAGATCGGGGCCAGCCCTCCGCTCACCGACGCAGGCAGGTCCGCCATCACGCCGGACAGCCGTTCGGCGACCTGCTGACGCGCCCAATAGATATCGGTCCCTTCGGCGAAATCGATCGTGATGTCGGCGATGGCGTATTTCGCGCTCGATCGGAGGATCGCCTGATTGGGAATGCCGAGCATCTCCATCTCGATCGGCGTGATAACGCGACTTTCCACCTCCTCCGGCGTCATGCCCGGCGCCTTGAGGATGATCTTCACCTGCGCCTGGGCGATATTGGGATAGGCGTCGACGGGCAGGTTGATGAACGCCCAGACGCCGAGTCCCGCGACCGCCAATGCAAGGGCGATAATGAGCAGCCGCCAGGACAGGGCTGTCGCGACCAGTGAACGCAACATGGCGTGCTCCTAGCGCGAGAGGGCGAGCGCCTTCAGCGCGCTCGTTCCGGTGGCGACGACTTGCTCACCGGGCTTTAGCCCCGACAGGATCACCACCTGGTTTCCGGCCGCCGCACCGTGCGTGACTTCGCGGATCGCAAAGCCACCTCGCACCGCCACGAACACGACATCCTTGCCGTTCACGACCGTCACGGCCGCCTCCGGCACAATCACCGCGCCCGGTGGTGCGGAGTCGAAAATCGTCAGACTCGTCGTCCGCCCTGAAACGATATCCGGCCCGGCAGGGATTTCAGCCTTCAGGCTCGCCGAACGAGTCGCCGGATCGATGGTCGATCCCACAGCGATGACGGGACCGCGGATATCGGGGGCGATCTGGACGATCATGCCCGGATGCACCGAGCCGATCAGACGTTCGGGCAACTGGCCGACCACCTCGTAGCGACCGGCCGCGTCGATGACATAGGGTGCGGTCGTGCCGTCCACCGCAGTTCCAGCCTGGATGGCGGCGGAGGTGACGCGTCCGGCGATCGGCGCGGTCAGCGTGTAGGTGCCGCGCTGCCCGTTGCCGTTGACCCTCTTCAGGATGCGTGATTTTTCCGAGGCATCGGCTTGAACCTCGACGGTCATTGCGTTGGCCTCGTCGGCACGCGCGCCCGCGATGATGCCTTCGCGACTAAGCTGTGAGAGGCGGGCGGCATTCGACCTTGCCACGCCGAGGCGCGCGTTGGCGCGGGTGAGATCGGCCCCCAAGGTAAACATGTCGCGGCTGGAGACGATGGCAAGCGGTTGACCCTGCCGGACGGTCTCGCCCTCCACCACGAGCGTTGTTGCCACGACCCCAGGGAAAGTCGCCGCGACCGCGACGCGCGCGTTGGCCGGGGGCTGGATGATCGCGGGGATCGTCGCGATGGGAACCCGGTCCGCCAAGGTGACCGGCGCGAGGTGGATGCCAATCTGTCCAGCGTGACTTGCATCGACCGAAAGAATGTTCGGCGTTCCCGATCCCGCACGTGGGGAGGGGGGTGCTTTGGGCGAGGCGCCTTCCGTCCCGGTTCGGCCCGCGACGTACCACAGGGCGATCAGGATCAATCCGGCGGCAGAGGCAGCGACAAGCAGGTAGGTTCGTCTTTGCATCCTTCCCGGCTAGGGAGCGAATCTGACCGAACCCTGACGAAAAAGACCGCTAATGATTAGGGAATGAACGAGTTCCATCGCGAGTTGAGCGATCGAATTGTGGAGACATTTTGTGGCCACCTCGCAAATGTCCCGTTATGTTCCGAATCATGCCATCAGTGCCCACAGAAAATGTGGGAACGCCTGTGGTATCGGATTTCGTGATTTCTCAAATTATCACGCAAAATGAACGCGATAAATCGCTTGACTGGTGACCCTCCTTCAGGACGTCTCGAACTTTTTCAGAGTTCCCTCCATAAATTCGCGAAAGATAGTCGAGCGGTATCGCGCCGCATTTGCTGATGCAGCGTAGCTTTACTCGACATATGCTCAAGATATGGCTTTGGCTGCTTTCGTGGCACCGAACGCGAAGGGTTCATCACTCGGCGGAGCGAGCGTGTAGCACCTCCATACCCAAGTTCAATTGCACCTGCCTGTCCTGCGATATGTATCTGCTCAACCGACACCGCGCTTGATGGCTTCACCCCGCAACGGATGATTGTCGAGCCTCGAAATCGATCTGGGACGAAGATGGTGAGTCGCTTCCGGCCGCGCAAGGGGTAGGGCACTGACGTGCCGCTTTCGGCAGTCTGATGCCGATTTGCGTGGCATGGTGCGTTGCCGCCCCCCCGCCGCATTGATCGGCGCGTCCAACTTCTTCGAGCTGGCGGTCGCTGCCGCGATCAGTCTGTTCGGTCTCAACTCCGGCGCAGCGCTTGCTACCGTCGTCGGCGTGCTGGTCGAAGTTCCGGTCATGCTGTCCCTGGTCAGAATCGTGAAGGCGACACGCCCTTGGTATGAGCGTCGGGTAGCCTACGCCAACCTCGTGCTCATGGCTCAATGCCGTCGAGGTTTTCTTCGCCGGGCTGACCAACCACCGGCTCAAACGGGGCGTCTTCCATTCCTCGTCGACCTTCAGGTCGCCATCAACCGCTTCCTGGATGAGCACAACGAAAGCCCCAAACCCTTCGTCTGGACCGCCGATCCTGATAAAATAATCGCCGCCGTCAGACGCGGGCACCAAGTGTTAGATTCCAATCACTGCGGCCTGCGTCACGAGCTTCGAAATCAGGTATGAGTTGATGGCTTCCGAGCCGCCCTCAGACCCGTAACCGGAGTCCTTGACCCCGCCAAGCGGGAGTTCCGGCAATCCCAGAAGGGTATGGTTGATTGCCAGCATGCCAACTTCAAGCTCGGTCTGAAACCTTTGCGAATTGCGGATCGACGAGGTGAACGCATAGGCTGCAAGGCCATAGGGAAGGCGGTTCGCTTCAGCGATCGCCTCGTCGATCGTATCGAAGGGCGACAGCGTCGCGACCGGCCCGAAGGGTTCCTCGTTCTGGATGCGCGATGAAAGACTGACATCGGTGAGAACGGTCGGGGCTTGAAAGAACCCGGCCCGCGGTGCCGCATCGCCCTCGACCAGCACCTGCGCCCCCTCGCTCACTGCCTCCTGGATAAGGCCGGCGACGGCCTTGACCCGGCGCTCGCTGACCAGCGGGCCCATTGCCGTGGCCGGTTCGAGCCCCGATCCGGTCCGCACCTTCTTCACATGCTCCGCCAGCGCCGCGGCGAAGCGGTCGTAGATGCCCCGCTGGACCAGCACGCGTGTGGGCGAGATGCAGACCTGGCCCGCATTGCGGACCTTTAAACCCGCAATGGCCGCGACCGCCGCCTCAACATTCGCGTCCTCGCAGACAATGACCGGATTGTGGCCGCCCAGTTCCATCGTGATGCGCTTCATGTGTTTGCCGGCCAAGGCCGCAAGCTGCTTGCCCACAGGCACCGACCCGGTGAAGGACACCTTGCGGATCACCGGATGTGGAATGAGATAGTTCGCGATGTCAGCCGGTTCGCCGTAAACGATGTTGAGAACGCCCGGCGGGAGCCCGGCGTCCAGCAGCGCCTGTGCAAGTGCCGCCGGCGAGGCCGGCGTGTCTTCGGGCGGCTTGGCGACGACGGTGCATCCGACCGACAGCGCCGGACCGAGCTTGCGCACCAGTTGCGACATCGGGAAATTCCATGGCGTGAAGGCCACGACCGGACCCACCGGCTGCTTGAGCACCATCTGGGTCACGTTCGGCGAGCGCGCCGGAATCACCTGCCCATAGGCGCGCTGGCCTTCGCCGGCGAACCAGTCGAGCAGATCGGCGGACGACATCACCTCGGCGCGCGCCTCGGCAAGGGGCTTGCCCATTTCCATCGTCATGCACGGCGCGAGGGTATCGGCGCGCTCGCGCAGCAGCACGGCCGCCTGGCGCAGGATGCTGCCGCGCGCATAGGCGCCGGCATCCCGCCAAGCCGCGAAGGCGCTGCCCGCGGCCTGCACCGCCTCCTCCAGATCGGCAGGTTCGGCCATGGCATAATGGCCAATCACCTCTGCGGTTGCCGGATCATAAACGGCTGTTCGCCGCCCCAGCGCGCCATCGCGCCACCGTCCGTCGATCAGGAGTTGAGTATCAGGATAGGTCGTTTCCATGTTGATCCCCCGGGCGCCCGCCTTCGTGGTGCCTTCAGTCAAGTCACTTACACACCGGCCAGAATTGCCCTGCCGACGATCTTGCCACCGGCGAGGCTGTTCAGCACGTCCTCAGCCTCGTCCAGCTTGTAGCAGGTGGTGGGAATCGGCTTGATCGCGCCATTGCGGGCAAGCTGCATCAGTTCCGCGAACTCTCCTGGGGAGCCCGTATAGCTGCCGCGGATCGTGAGCGCGCGCACGGCGATCAGGGGAAGCGCCCAGGGGGCAGCCCCGCCGAACAGCCCGACGATGACATAGGTTCCGCCCTTGCCCAGAGCGTCGAAGCCAAGCTCGGCCGTCGCCTCGGCGCCGACGAAGTCGATCGCCGCAAGGGGCGCCTCGCCGGCGGCGGCATGAATCTGCGCCACGGCATCCGCGGCGCGCGGATCGACCGCCGCACAGGCCCCCGCAGCAAGGGCCGACGCCCGCTTGACAGGGTCGATATCGACGAAGACGGGCGCCTTGGCCCCCAGCGCCTGCAACAGTTGCGCGCACATCAGCCCAAGGCCGCCAGCGCCGATCACCAGAAGCGCATGGTCTTTCAGCGTGCTTTCCACCTTCTTGAGCGCGCCATAGGCCGTAAGCCCCGAACAGGCCAGCGGTGCGGCGTTTTCGGGTGGGATATCTCCGATCTCATGAAGATATTTCGGATGCGGCACCCGGATCTGCGTGGCATAACCGCCATCGACATGCATGCCGAGAAACTGCGGTTTCATGCACAGCTGCTCCTGGCCCGAGGCACAGACAGCGCAGGTGCCACAGCCGATCCAGGGATAGACCACATATTTCTTTCCCCTGTCGAGCGTGCCGACATCCGGGCCAGCGGCGACCACTTCCCCGACCGTTTCATGCCCCATCACCAGCGGCAACGCGATCCCGCGCTGGGCGAATTCCAGCTTGCGGCCGTGACCAAGATCATACCCCCCCTCGCGAATATGCAGGTCGGTGTGACAGACGCCGGCGGCGGTCACGGACAAGATGACCTCCGTTCCGCGAGGGGTCATGTCCGGCCTGTCGTCTGGACGCAGGGGTTGACCGAATTCATGAACACATTGGCAATGCATGATGTTTTCCTCCGTTACAGCTCACCAATGATGTAGCTTTTGAATTTGCAGTTGCTGGAATGGGGTGGAAAGCATCACTCGTTTCCGGACGATCGACGCTTTCCGCCTTACCCAAGAATATTTCGATCCACCGCTCCCGCGCCGTTCAGAAGAATTTCGCGAGCCGGAGTGTCAGGGTTGTGTCGCGCTTGAACGTATTCTGTGCGTCCACATCGTGTCCAACTTCCATCAGGAACTGCGTTGTCGGGTTGAGCATCTGGGACCAGGCCGCTCGAACTGTGGTGGATTCAACGTCCGCCCCCTTGATGCTTCCTACCGTTTCGGCACCTCCCCAGCTTGCCGTGGCCCCAGCCGAGAACATCGTCTTATCGCTTGCATTGTAGTTGACCCAGCCGAGCGCAGTATAGCTTGCATCCTTCTCGACTTCCACGCCACCGAGGCCATGTCTGTTGTGACCGTAGATTGTTACGTCTCCCCCAAGATCGACCGACCATTTGGGGGTGATATTGAACAGGAAGCCTGGCTGAACGGCGACAGACCATCGATTAGACCCCAAGCTAGGCTCGCTGGCAGAATAGTTGCCGGTCGGTAGGGTGAGATAGGTGGCAATGCCCAAGTAGCGTCCGTTTTTGGGGTCGTTCAGCGGCCAGATCGTACCGACAAGCGTAAGATCCCCGGAGGAGAAATGCTTGGTGTCGATGTCGGTTCCGGCAATCCTCATATTGTTCAGACCTCCGAAGGATTGCAGCACGTTCACGTCGGCACGCATTCCCGCGAGGTCGAAATATTTGACATAGCGAAGAAGGATCACGTTTGTGTCGAGATTGGAGTCCGCCACGTCGTGCCCATTCCCGTCAACCAAAGTGTCTGAGGTGCTGCCAAGGTAATATACCAATGCAAGGTTCGTTCCCGCCGGTAAGGGCACGAAGTCGCGCGGCTGCAAATCCGACGCATATACGGCGGTCTCCGACATCAGGCACTGAACAGCAAACCCGGCCGCGACAAACAATGAATACCGAACCCTTTTTCTTGGCACCAACATCATCACTTCTCCTATTGTTGACTGCGCTCCGCGACTGTCCCGATTGTTGACTGCCGACAGGCAAGCTGTCGGCAGATCTCAGGTTCAGGGCTGCGCATTCGCAGCGGATCCGGAACGGTCAGTTCGCGGTGTACCCGCCGTCGACCACCAACTCGGCACCATGGACGAACGAGGCTTCATCCGAGGCCAGGAACAGCACCGCGTTCGAAACTTCCTCGGGCTGGCAGGGCCGATTCAGCAGCGTCGGGCCAAGGAGCGCCTCCCGCGCTTCCGGATCGGCATGCAGAAGATCCTTGGTCATCGGCGTGTCGATGACGCCCGGGTGGATCGAATTGACCCGGATGCCCGTATCCGCCAGATCGACGGCGCAGGATTTGGTCATCAGCCGCACCGCGCCCTTGGAGCTGATGTAGGCCCCCGCCATCGCGGCGCCAGCGATGCCGTAGATGGACGATATGTTGATGATCGAGGCCTTGCCCGATTCCTTCATCAGCGGCACGGCGGCGCGGATGCCCAGATAGACGCCCTTCACGTTGACGTTCATCACCCGGTCAAATTCCTCGGGCGAGGTCTCGTGCAGCGCCTTCAGGATCAGGATGCCGGCGTTGTTCACCAGAATGTCCAGCCGTCCGGCCTTGGCGCGCACGGCGTCGATGAGCTTTGACCAATCATCCTCGCTGGTCACGTCATGCTTGATGAAATCGGCCTTGCCCCCGGCAGCCACGATGCCCTTGGCCACCGCTTCGCCCGCCGCTGCTTCGCGGTCGGTGACAAAGACATGCGCACCCTCGCGCGCCAGAAGTTCGGAGTGGGACTTGCCCATCCCCATCGCAGCGCCCGTCACGAGGGCGACTTTTCCCGATACACGTCCCACAGATTCTCTCCTTTGTTGCTCTCTTCTTGCTCTCTTCCGCAGAACCGGGCCTGGAACCATCGCCCCGGGCCTGCCGCCGATCCGCAGCCTCAGCCTGCGACCGTCTCGCGGTTGAAGATCATGGTCTGGTAGCCACCACCCTTCACCGCGTCGATCGCAGCGCGGTAGTTGCCAAGGCCCGCCAGGTAGAACATGACCGCGTTCTTCTTGCCGGGGATGTTGGCACCGAAGATCCAGCTGTCAGCTTTCGGGAACAGGGTCATGTCGGCAATCGTGCGGCACAGGGCGACCCATTCGTCGCGGGCAGCCTCGGTCGGCTCGATGCTCTTCAGACCCTTGGCCTCCATCATTTCGATGGTGTCCGAAAACCATTCGACCTGCGTCTCGATGCTTGGCGGCAAGTTTGTGAAGGGGCCGTTCGGGCCAAGGATCATGAAGAGATTCGGGAAATCCGCCTCCATCATGCCCAGATAGCCCAAGGGGCCGTCCTTCCACTTGTCGCGCATCGTCAGGCCGCCGCGGCCGCGCAGGTCCATCCTCGTGTAGTTGCCGTCCACCGCGTCAAAGCCGGTAGCGAAGATCACCACGTCCAGTTCATGCTCGGCGCCGCTTTCCTGACGGATGCCGGTCGGGGTAAATTCCGCGATCGGATCAGCTTTCACATCGGCCAGCGTGACGTTGGGGCGGTTGTAGACCCCGTAGTAGTCGCTCCCGCACAAGGGCCGCTTGGCGTAGAGGTCGGTCGGCGTCAGCTTCCTCGCGGTCTCGGGATCCTTCACGATCTGCCGGATCTTCTTCTTGATGAAGTCGGCCGCCGCGTCATTGGCGATCTGGCTGGTGGCGATGTCGCAGAAGGTGCCAAACATGAAGTAGAAACCGCCGCCGCGCTGCCATGCCGCCTCGAACACGCGCTCACGTTCCTCGGGCGTGGCTGTTTCCGCGGGGATGGTGCTTTCCTCGAAGCCGAACGCCACGGCCGACGATTTCACCTGTTTCCAGATGTCGTCATAGCTGGCCATCTGCGCAGCGATCGTCGCCTCGTCCTGCGGCGTGTTCCCGATCGGCACAACATATTGCGGCGAACGCTGGAACACCGTCAGGTGTTTCGCGATGGGGGCGGTGGCGGTGATTACCTGAGTCCCGGTCGAGCCGGTACCGATGATGCCCACGCGCTTGCCCTTCAGGTCGCCCCCCTCCGGCCAGGCACCGGTGTGCAGGATCTGTCCCTTGAAGCTGTCGATGCCCTTGAACGTCGGCAGGTTCGTCGCCGAGAGAAGGCCAAGACCGGTGATGAGGTATTTCGCCGTGACGGTCTGTCCCTTGTCGGTGGTCACATGCCAGAGCCCGGTTTTCTCGTTGAAACGGGCTGCGGTGACGCGGGTGTTGAACTCGTAGCTGCGGCGCAGATCGTAGGTATCCGCCACTTCGTTCATGTAGGAGAGGATCTCGGGCTGGGTCAGGTAGCGGGTCTTCCAGTGGCCTTTCTGCAGCAATTCGCCGCTGAAGGAATAGCGGTAGACGAAGCTTTCCGTGTCCGACAAGGCTCCTGGATAGCGGTTCCAGAACCAGGTGCCGCCGACATCGCCGGCGCCGTCATAGGCCTTGACGTTCAGGCTTTGCTCATTGCGAAGTTTGTAAACGGAGTAGAGGCCACCGAAGCCCGCGCCGACGACGACAGCATCGAAATCGGCGCCTTTGGTCTTGGTGGTTTCAAGAGTCTTGGTCATTGATCTTTCCATATCATAGCTCCGAAGCCCCGTGCGATACGGGCCTGGTACCGGATTGACTGTCTTGACGCGTCAGGCCGCCCAGCGACGCTGGGCGGCGGGTTCACAGCGCGCGATACCAGGCGGCGATGCGGGCCAGTTCCTGATCGGCCTCGGGCGCACGGCCCGCCAGCGACGGAAAGACGTGCTGCATGCCGGGAACCACCGAAAGCGTCGTCTTCACGCCCGCGGCCTTGGCCTTGGCATAGAGCGCCTCCGAGTCGCTTTGCAGCGTCTCGGCGCTTCCGCAGGTGATGTAGAGCGGCGGGAAGCCGGTGAAGTCGTTCTCCAGCGGGTTGGCCAGCGGGTTGAGCGGGTCGGTTGCACCGCCCAGGAACATGCCCGCCATCCCTTCCAGGATGGCACGGCTGACAAGAGCGTCCGTCCCGGCATTGGTTTCCAACGTCTTGCCGCGCAGCGCCATATCGAGCCAGGGCGAATAGGCGATGACGGCACCCGGCAGCGACAGGCCAAGCTCGCGGAACTTCAAAACCGAGGCGACGGCAAGGTTGCCCCCTGCGCTGTCGCCCGCCGTTAGGATATTCTTCGCATCAAATCCCTTGGCCAGCAGCGCCTTGTAGGCGGCCACAGCATCCTCGATCTGGGCGGGGAAGGGGTGTTCTGGCGCGCGGCGATAGTGCAGGTTGCAGGCTGTCGCGCCAAGAGCCTTGGCCAGATGCCCGACCATCTTGCGGTGGCTGTCGGCCGACCCCACGCAAAAGCCACCGCCATGGGTGTAGAGGATCACGCGCTTGGTGTCGGCACCGGCGGGCAGTGCCCAGATCGCCTCGACACCGCCCACATGGTCGCTCTTGTAGGTAACGTTCTCAGGCTCCAGCGCCGGCTGACCCCATTCGTCGAACATGCTGCGCAGATTCAGGATAGTGAGGTTCGGATTTTCGACCATCTGGTCGGTCCAACTCTGATAGAGCGACCGTAGTTTATCGGCCTCCTTGCTGATTATCATGCTTCCTCTCCAAGAGATCGGTTTGTCTTGCAGATATCTTAGTCCGCTCGATCGGCATCCACGCGGCACACGCTGGCCACGGTGACGTCTTCCCAACATTTTCAACCTTGGAGGGGTTGAAGTGGCCTGTATTGAATAGTCTTGCTCGATACATTGTATATTCTTGCTGCCCGATCGAGGCGCGCTTCCGCGCGGCATGGGCTGGAACGGTCGCGCACCCGGTACCATGTTCGCGTCGCATGAGTGGAGGGGGTGTCTATTCCGACAGTCAGAATACTGTTCAGCAATCGGCGGTAGGATGAGGCATTCTGCAGTGCGGAAAAGTTTTCCGCACTATTGACAGGGGCGATAGCGCCACTAACCTTGTCATCTAAGGGCGGACCGCCGGGGAGGAGCGAACGTGCGACCACGCAAGGAGCGCGCAGAAGGCGATGGAAAGGACCGCGATTTCGTGGTCGCTCTTGCACGGGGTCTCGAAATTCTACGCGCCTTTCGGCGCGAGGGAGAAGCACTTGGCAACGGCGACTTCGCCATGCGCACCGGGTTGAGCAAGTCGACGGTCTCGCGCCTGACCTATACCCTCCACAAGCTCGACTATCTGAGCTGGAATCCCGACACCGCGCGCTATCAACTTGCGCCGCCGGTGCTTTCGCTGGGGTTCTCCTGTCTGGCTGGCATGCCGCTGCGCCAGATCGCAAGGCCCTACATGCAGGAGCTTGCCGACCACACCGGGATGCCTGTCGCCCTGGCAAGCCCGGATCGCCTGACCATGGTTTATCTAGAGCGTTGCCGCGGGGAAAATGCGGTAACGCTCGCCATCGAGGTCGGCGCCCATATCAAGATGGCAACCACCGCCGTCGGGCGCGCCTATCTTTCCGTCATCCCTCCCGAACAGCGCGCCGCTTTGTTCGAGCAGCTTGGGCAGCACGAAGGGGCCGCCTGGGCGGAAGTCAGGCGCGGGATCGAGGCTGCGATCGAATGCTATCAGGAGCGTGGCTATTGTATGTCGCTCACTGAATGGAAGCCGGACGTCAATGCCGTTGCCGTGGCGCTTGTGCCGCGGGATGGCTCGCCGGCCATGGCCTTCAACTGTGGCGGGCCGTCTCAGAACCTGACGCGCGACTGGATCGAAAGCGATGTCGCGCCCCGCCTTGTCGAACTCGTCCGCCGCGTGTCGGCGATCGCCCACTGAATTCAGGACTTCGAACGACATGCCACTAGACCCCGAAACGCTTGCACAATTTCTGGACACACTAGGCCGCTTTGTGAAGGAGCGCCTGATCCCCAACGAGGAACTGGTAGCGGAAGAAGATGCCATTCCGCCCGCGCTGATCGCCGAAATCCGTGACATGGGCCTTTTCGGCATGTCGATCCCCGAGGAGTTCGGCGGTCTGGGCCTGACGATGGCTGAAGAGGTAGCCGCGGCCCTCGTTCTGGGGCAGACGTCGCCTGTGTTCCGCTCGCTCGTCGGCACCAACAACGGCATCGGCTCGCAGGGGATCATCATCGACGGCACGCCGGAGCAGAAGGCGGCCTACCTGCCGAAGCTTGCAAGCGGTGAGATGATCGCTTCCTTTGCGCTGACCGAGCCCGACGCAGGCTCCGACGCCGGGTCGGTGCGCACCTCAGCGCGCCGTGATGGGGACCATTTCGTCCTAAATGGCACCAAGCGTTTCATCACCAACGCCCCGCACGCTCATGTCTTCACGGTCTTCGCACGCACGGACCCCACAACCACCGATGCCTCGGGCGTGTCCGCCTTTCTGGTCGAGGCCGGAACGCCGGGGCTGTCGGTCGGGCCGCATGACAGGAAGATGGGGCAGAAGGGCTCGCACAGCAGCGATGTCATCCTGCAGGACGTTCGCGTCCCTGCCGACAACATCATCGGCGGCCCCGGCCGCGAGAACCAGGGCTTCAAGACCGCGATGAAGGTGTTGGACCGTGGCCGGCTCCACATCTCGGCGGTCTGCGTCGGTGCGGCGGAGCGGCTGATCCGCGACAGCCTCGCCTTTGCAATGGAGCGCAGGCAATTCGGTGAACCCATCGCCGAAAAGCAATTGGTGCAGGCGATGCTGGCCGACAGCCGCGCCGAGGCTTTTGCGGCACGCTGCATGATCGAGGAAACCGCGCGCCGCAAGGATTTCGGTGCCAATGTCTCCACCGATGCGGCCTGCTGCAAGATGTTTGCCAGCGAGATGGTGGGACGGGTCGCGGATCGCGCCGTGCAGATTCACGGCGGGGCGGGCTATATGGCCGAATATGCCGTCGAACGCTTCTATCGCGATGTCCGGCTGTTCCGAATCTACGAGGGAACCACCCAGATCCAGCAGCTGGTCATTGCGCGGAACATGATCCGCGATGCCGCTGCCTGAACGTTACGAAGCCTTGCGGTGAACTTCAACTTGGCGGCGTCCGACTGAGCGAACAAGGGGGTGCCGGGGAAGGTACCTCGTCCTAGGAGGAGGAAAACATGAGCAATCTAATTCCACCTGATCTGATCCCGCGGTGGATACCCGGAAACAGAACGCTCGACAGTTCACGCCTCGGCTGGAGAGGCATCACGGTTATGGGCTACCAATACGATGAGCAGGAAGTCGACATCCCCGAGATGCGGGACTACATGATCGTCGTCTACCAGGGCGGGAAATCGACCATGCGGCGACGCAGCGGCGGCCCTTGGCAAACGGCGACCGTGGAGCGCGGCGTCGTGTCCCTGCTGACGCGGGCTGAGCAGTCGATGTGGCATTGGGACAAGCCGATCAACGTGAGGCATATCTATCTCAGCCATGACACCCTCGCCGAGACCGCGGAACAGGTTTTCGGGCGCGAGCCGGCATCGATCGAGATCGACGATCACCTCCGCCGTGTCGATACGGTCATTCCGCAGTGCCTTCAGGTTCTCGAGGATGAGATGGCGCATGGGGGTCCCGGTCAGAATCTTCTGGTCGACGCCGTCCGAACCCAGATCGCCGTTCATCTATTGCGCCGGTTCGCGAAGGTCGATCTGCCGAACCTGAATCCCACTGTCTTCAGCACACTGCAGAGCCACAGGATCCTCGAATTTATCGAAGAATATCTGGGTGAGAACTTCGGTCTCGAAAGCCTGGCAAGCACGGTCGGGCTGAGCCCTTTCCACTTTTCCAGGAAGTTCAAGGCCGAGTTTGGTCAGACGCCGCACTCTTTCATAATTCGCAAGAGGATCGAACGAGCAAAGACGATGTTGCAAAAGGGAAATATCTCCATGACGGCCGTGGCTCTCGACTGCGGGTTTTCAGACCAGAGTCATTTCTGCCGGACCTTCCGCAGGATGGTTGGCGTCACGCCCGCAGAATATCGGCGGTCCTCGGTGTGAATCGCGAACAAAACTGTAACGTTTCTGCGGAAAACCGAAGATACGGGAATTGTTCAAGGCGAACAACGTACTTCCGAATTCGTCCTAGCAATTGTATAATCGGCTTAAAAGTCGAACGGAGTGAGGCATGAAAGAGGTGCAAGGGAACGCTGGCGAGAAAATGGCAAACGTAACGACGCGCGGCACTCAGAAGTTTGTCGGCGCAGTTGAGAATGCCATTTCCATCCTACGTTTCCTGACCCATGACTATGCAGCGTCGGGTGTCGCCCGCATTGCTCGTGAAACCGGGATCAACGTTTCGACCACGTTCAACATCCTGCGTACCCTGGCGAATGAGGGTCTGATTTCGATGAATCCATCGACCAAGGAATATAGTCCAGGACTTGGACTTCTCGAGTTCTCTGTTCCCCTGTTGGGCACCAACCAGATCGATCTGTTGCACCCTGTCTTGGAGCAACTTTCGGTCGAGCGGCGGGCGTTGATCGGCCTGTGGAAAGTCACGCCCCATGACCGCATCGTGCTTGTGGATCGCGTGGTGGAAGGCAAGACGGTCCGTGTCGACATGGCGCTCGGGTCGCGACTTCCGGCTCTTGCCGGCGCGGTGGGCCGCTGCGTCGCGGCGACCCGCCGGCTGCCGAATTCGGAACTGCGGCGCCGGTTCAGGTCGCTACGCTGGCAGAACGCACCGACTTTCGAGGAGTATGCGGCAGACGTGGAGCGAGCCCAGCTGACCGGTTTCGCCTTCGACCACGGGAACCTCTTCCAAGGTCTCGACATTGCGGCCGCCGTTATCGTTGATCACGAGGGCCGGGTGCGCTTCGGTATCAGCGGCATTGCCATCATGGGCCAGATGACGAAGAAGGAACTCGACGCATTGGCCCGCGAACTGCGCGATACGACGAACCGCATTTCCGCTAATCTTTACGGAACCCACATTACTCATGCATGACGGCCGCCTAGATGGCGCGATGGGTCGGCCTTTCATTCGTAGCCAATTGGTTGGCTGACCGGCTCCTTGCCCTCCTTCGCTCCGACGTCTTCTCGGCCAGCGATCGGACTTACGCCGCCTTGGCCGGAGACTGGTAGACGCCGACCCGGAACTGCACACCGCCCGATCAGGTGGTCAGTCTCATCGCCTTCCACGCGATCTCGCGGATCGATCTTGGGAGGCTTTCCAGGCGCGTTTGGATGGCGGGGTTTACGCGAGCAGGAAAGCGACAGGACACATCGAAGAACGCAGTTGAATGGCGATTACGGCGGCGCGGTGGTACGGATCGGGCGCCCGGCGGTATCATCAGGGGCGTATTGACCGGTTTGGCGTGGCTCAGGCTGCCGGATCGGGCGTCATTCCGGTCAGGCAGGCGCAACTCAGGCGTCGAGCCAGGCAAGTCGGTTGAAGTTGTAGGCGAGGTTGACCTTGCCGATCTTCACCTCGGCGCGGGCAATGGCCACCATCGATGCCACCGACGTCAGCTCGGCTGAAATATCTTCGAAAAATCGAACTTCACCGTTCCGCTCACCTTCCGCGACCGCAACCGAGATCTTCAATTTCGACGTATCGAGTCCGATAAAACGTTCGCTATGCTCATCCATGGTTCGGCCTCGCTTAAACATGGTGCTCGGCTCCGGCCCATCCGGCGCAACCCCCGTTTCCTGCTTACTACGGGGGCGGGTCACCTTCACCGACCATACGGTCTTCTCCGGTTCAATGTCACACCGGCCGGCGCGCGCTGTGTGCGGCTTCGGCAAGGATGGCGTGTGCCCGCTGGCGGAGGGGTTTGTCTACCATGGCACCGTCGATCCGGACCGCGCCATCGCCGCTGGCCAGGACGCGTCTGGCCCAGTCAATCTGTTCGGTCGTGGGGGCGAAGACGGCCAGCACGGGTTCGATCTGGCAGGGATGGATGCACAGCTTGCCGCCCATCCCCTGATCGCGCGCTCGTCCTGCGTCGCGCGCCGTTTCGTCCGGGTCATCCAGCGAGGTGGTCACCCCGTCGAGCGGCCCGGGCAGATCAGCAAGACGTGATGCGAGCACCAGTTCGGAGCGTGCAGGCAGCAGCACCTCGGAGGTATGCGCGCACCGAAGATCGGCGCAGAAGTCGACCGAACCGAAGGCAAGGCGGATCACGCCTGGCACAACGGCAATCGCCCGGCCTTGCGCAAGACCGCGGGCGGTTTCGACAAGGGCGACCAAGGGTATGTCGCCCAACGCGGCAGAGATGAGTTTGAGATCGTCGGGGGCCTCGGCCTTGGGAACCATGACGGCGGAGGGGTGAAGCGACGTTGCCGCCGCAAGGTCGTCTGCATGCCAGGCTGTCCCGGCAGCATTGATGCGCAGGATCACCGGCAGGGTGGTGAAATCGCAGCGCAGCGCAGCGCGGGCGGCGGCCTTGGCCGCGGGGGCCACGGCGTCCTCCAGATCGAGGATCACCGCATCAGCCCCCGAGGCCGCCGCTTTCCCGAAGCGTTCGGGCCGGTCGGCGGGCACAAACAGGGGTGCGCGAACAAGGGTCACCATTCCGCCCGCGCTTCCATCGCCACCGGCCCGCCCTCGGCCGCGGTCCAGAGCCGCAATGTGTTCGCCTCGTCCTGCGCATGCAGGGTGAAGCCGGCGGTGTCGAAGAGGGGGGAAAGGCCGCGAAAGCCGATCTGCGCGGGGCGCTTTCCGCGCAGGGCTTCGGCGAACTGCAGCAGAAGCGTGGCCTGCAGCGGCCCGTGCACGACGAGCCCCGGATAGCCCTCCTCCGCCCGGGCATAGGGCGCGTCGTACTGGATCCGGTGGCCATTGAAGGTCAGCGCCGAGTAGCGGAACAGGAGCGCCGGGCCTGCGTCGACCGCTTGGCGATACCGGCCCTGCGGCGCGGCCTCGGCAGTGGCAGACGAGGGAGCGCCAGACGGGGGGGCGGCGGGACCGGCTCCGCGATAGATGATGTCCTGGCGTTCGGTGACGGCAAGCGCGCCGCCGCTATCGATGCGATGCTCGACCGTGACGAGGCACAGCGGGCCGCTGCGGCCTTGCTTGACGGTCACATCGCGGACCACCGAGTGGCGGGTGACCGTGTCGCCGATCCGGATATTTTCGTGAAAGCGGAAATGTCCGCCCGCCCACATGCGGCGGGGCAGGGGCACGGGCGGCAGGAAACCGCCCCGGGCCGGGTGGCCATCGGGGCCAAGCGTCGAGGTCGGCGCAGTATCGGGGGCGAGGCAGAGGTGGATCAGGCTCGGGGCCGGTTCGCCTTCCGATGGGGCTTCGGGGCGGTCGAAGGTGGCATTGAACCGCGCGGCGATTGCGGCGGTCAGCCGCTCGGCCCGTGTCTCCTCGCGGCCAATCCATTGGCGCAGATGGTCAAGGTCGAGCGGGATCATGTCATCATGCCTCGGCAAGGGGTTGAAGCGGCGGGACGGGGCCATAGCTGCGGTCCTCGCCCGAAAAGATCGGTGCGGGCGCGGGAATCTGCACCGGGCCGTTCGGCGTGGCGACGGTCACCCGGCGCAGATGCGGGTGGTGCGACAGCTTTTCCATGTCATTGACCGAGGCCAGAGCGATATCGGCGGCCAGAAGAACCTCGATCGCGCCGGCCGCATCGTGGTTGGCAAAAGCTCTAGCGACCGCGGCATCGGTTTCCGCCCGGTTGGCAACGCGGGCGACATTGGTGGCAAAGCGCGGATCGATGCCCAGCGCCGGATCCCCCAGAAAGTCCTGGGCGAGGGCTCGCCATTCGCGGTCGCTCTGCACCGCGATCAGGATCGGCGCACCGTCGCGGGCGGTGAAGACGCCATAGGGGGCGATCGAGGGATGCGCCATGCCGATGCGCTTGGGGCTCTTTCCGCCTTCGTGATTCAGGAGCGGCACGGTCAGCCAGTCGGCCATGACATCGAACATCGAGACCGAGATCGCAGCCCCTTTCCCGGTGATGCCTCGGCCGATCAGCGCTTCAAGAATGGCCGAATAGGCGGTTGCGCCTGTCGCGATATCGACCAGCGATATGCCCACCCGCGCCGGTTCCGAAGGCCCGCCGGTGATGGAGCAGAGCCCCGCCTCGGCCTGGATCAACAGGTCATAGGCCTTGCGGTCGGCCATCGGCCCGTCATTGCCATAACCGGAAATCGAGCAGGTGATGAGCTGGGGAAAGTCCCGCGCCAGCCGCTCGACCGGAAAGCCTAGACGCGCCAGCGCGCCGCGCCTCAGATTCTGGACCAGCACATCGGCGTCGCCGATCAGCCGCGCCAGTTCGGCCCTGCCCCAGGCCGAGCCGAGGTCCAGTGTCACCGATGTCTTGCCGCGGTTCAGCCAGACGAAATAGCTCGACTGGCCCCTGGCCGCATCGTCATAGCCGCGGGCGAGATCGCCCTCGGGCCGTTCGATTTTGATCACCTCTGCCCCGGCATCGGCCAGACGGGCGGTAGCAAAGGGCGCGGCCACGGCCTGTTCGATGGCGACGACCTTCACTCCCTTTAGCGGCAAGCCCATCAGAACGACCTCGGCATGCCGAGGATATGTTCGGCGACATAGCTGAGGATCAGGTTGGTCGAGATCGGGGCAACCTGATAGAGCCGGGTCTCGCGGAACTTGCGCTCGACATCATATTCGCAGGCAAAGCCGAAGCCGCCGTGGAACTGGATGCAGGCATTGGCGGCCCCCCAGCTGGCCTTGGCAGCCAGGTACTTGGCCATGTTCGCCTGGGCCCCGCAATCAAGCCCCGCGTCATAGCGCCGACAGGCCTCCCACCGCATCAGATTCGCGGCCTCGACATCGATGAAGGCCTCGGCGATCGGGAATTGCACGCCTTGGTTCTTGCCGATCGGCCGACCGAAGACCTCGCGTTCCGAGACATATTTCGCGACCCGTTCGGTGAACCAGTAACCGTCGCCGATACATTCGGCCGCGATCAGCGTCCGCTCGGCGTTCAGCCCGGTCAGGATGTACTTGAACCCCTTGCCCTCTTCGCCGATCAGGTTCTCGACCGGGATCTCCAGATTGTCGAAGAACAATTCGTTGGTCTCGTGGTTGACCATGTTCGGGATCGGGCGCACAGCCATGCCCGCGCCCATCGCCGCCTTGATGTCGACAAGGAAGATCGACAGGCCCTCGGATTTCTTCGCCACCTCGGCCAGCGGCGTGGTGCGGGCCAGCAGGATCATCAGATCCGAATGCTGCACTCGGCTGATCCAGACCTTCTGGCCGTTGATCACATAGCGGTCGCCCCTGCGGACCGCGGTAGTCTTGATCTTCGTGGTATCGGTGCCCGTTGTCGGCTCGGTCACACCCATCGACTGCAGCCGCAGTTCGCCTGCGGCGATCTTCGGCAGATAGCGGCGGCGCTGTTCCTCGGAACCGTGCCGGATCAGAGTGTTCATATTGTACATCTGGCCGTGGCAGGCGCCGGAATTGCCCCCCGAGCGGTTGATTTCCTCCATGATTACTGAGGCTTCCGTAAGGCCCAGCCCCGAGCCGCCGTAGGCTTCGGGGATCAGCGCCGCCATCCACCCCGCCCGGGTCAGCGCCTCCACAAACTCTTCGGGGTAGCCGCGGGCCTCGTCGACTCGGCGGTGATACGCATCGGGAAACTGCGCGCAGAGCGCCCGCACCGCATCGCGGATGTCCTGGAATGCCCCTTTTCCGGTCTCGATCACCTGTCTGCTCCTCTTTTTCGATGCCATGCAGTTAGTGGATGGGCGCCACATCGCACAAATATATAATCGCGACGGCAGCCATGCTAAAATATGATTGTTAGAGCGAGAGGAAGGACTGTCGGTGGACCTGCGACAGCTGCGCTATTTTCAGGCGATTGCCGAGACGGGGTCGATCTCGGCAGCGTCGCATCGGCTGAACGTCGCCCAGCCCTCGCTATCGCTGCATCTGCGCAACATGGAAGAGCATCTGGGTACCAAGCTTCTTTTGCGCGGTGCGCGCGGGGTGCAGCTGACCGAGGCCGGCGAGATGCTGCTGGCGCGGGCAAGGCGGCTCTTGATCGACATGTCGCGGATGGAGGACGACATCCGCAACCTCGGACGCGAGCCGCAAGGCGAGGTGCGGCTCGGCTTGCCCGGCACGATCGGCGGAATGCTGTCGCCGGATCTGGTGCTTGCGGCCAAGGCGCAGCTTCCCGGCGTACGGCTGACGATCTCCGAGGCGATGAGCGGCTTCGTGCTGGATTGGTTGCGCGAGGGCCGCGTTGACTTGGCCGTGCTGTATCTGCCAGCCACCGATGCCCGTTTCCGATCAGAGCTGCTTCTGCACGAAGAGTTGGTGCTGCTGGTCCCGCCCGGTCACGACCTCCCGGCCAAGATCGGGGCCTCGGCGCTTTTGGGCTTGCCGCTGATCCTGCCCGGCCCGGCGCATGGGCTGCGGCAGCTTCTGGAAGGCTGGGCCAGCGCCAAAGGGATCAGGCTGTCAGTGGATATCGAGCTGGACTCCTATCAGAACATCAAGGAGTTGGTCGAACGCGGGAAAGGCGCCTCAATCCTTCCCTTGCATGCTATCGCGCGCGAAGCAGCTGCCGGCACATTAAGGGTCGCCCGCTGGCGCGCTGCGGATTGCCTGCGCGAGGTATATCTGGTGGGGCCGCTGGCCGAAGCCTCAAGCCATGCTTGCGCGGCGGTGATGTCGCTACTGCGCGAGTTGATGCGCAAACAGGTTGACGTCGAGCGCTTGACCGGCACGCGCTGGGTTGGCTGTGGATCGGCCCTTTAATCCACTGTGGAAATCCCCCGGCTATGCCGGGGCGACTATGGACGTTTGACGTATGGGGAAACCAGAGGGAAGCTGCGAAGGTCTTTGGACTAAGCGGCGAGACGATATCGAAGATGTGCCAGTTCTCGCTGCCGCCGGGCTACACGCGGACCAAGCCTGTGGCGAAGCCGAAGTTGGGGCCACTGCTGCCAGTGATCGACGCGATCCTGGCGGCGGATCGCATCGCGCCTGTGAAGCAACGGCATAGCGCCAAACGGATCTTTGAACGTCTGCGCGACGAGCATGGCTTTGGTGGGGGCTACACTGTCGTAAATGACTGTTGTAAAGGATTATGTCCGGCTGTGCCGTGTGCGCGGGCGCTAGACGTTCGTGCCGCTGGCGCACCCGCCAGGACATGCGCAAGTGGATTTTGGCGAAGCGGTGGGCGTGATCGATGGTGTCCGCCGGAAGATGCATTTCTTCTGCATGGACCTCCTGCAATCGGATGCCTGCTTCGTGAAGGCCTATCCAGCCGAGACGACCGAGGCCTTTCTGGACGGGCATGTATCGGCGTTCGCCTTCTTCGGCGGTGTGCCGCTGTCGATCCTTTACGATAACACGAAGGTCGCGGTTGCCAGGATCTGCGGCGAACCCTGGACTCCGGTGCGCGTGGTGAAACGCTAAAGATCAGCTGTTGACGATGGCGATTAGAGAACGCGGTGGGACACGATATTTTCTCATAGACGAAATGGGTTCTTTATGCGAAAAAATGGCTCGATGATTGATTCTGCGTTGCAATGGGAGGTTGCGATGCTGTGGGCCACCGATCCTGGAACCGGGCAGGTTGCCTGGCACGCCCGCGCCAACCCTTCCCGAAGCGATGGAACTGGATGTGAAGGCATATCAGGCTGCTGGTCGGCATGATTGGCAAATGGGGCATGCGCGCGGGGCAGATCCGGTTCTGCCGCGCCAGCAGCCTCGTCCGAGGAGGGGAATGATGGGCGATACAGCCGCCGCAAAAGCAACCGCCGGGCCGCAGGCGATCTACGAGGCGTTCCTGGCCGAGGGACGTTTCATGATCCAGCGCAGTCGCGAGACGGGCGAGTACGTCTTTTATCCGAAGGTGATGGCGCCTTCCGGCGCGGTCGATCTCGACTGGGTCGAAGCCTCGGGCGGTGGCACGGTCTATGCCATCACGGTCAATCGCAAGCGCGAAGGTTCCTACAACGTGGCGCTCATCAACCTTGATGAGGGGCCGCGGATGATGGCCACGGTTGTCGGTGTCGAGACGCTGCCCATCGGGGCCCGCGTCAGGGCGCGGATCGAGGCGGGAGAAAATCCCCGCGTCGTCTTCGAGCCGGAGGAGAAGTGACATGAGCCATTCCATTCGCGGGAAAACAGCGATCGTCGGCATGGGTGTGGCGGGTGTGGGTGAGGCGCCCGGCTACTCGGCCATTGAACTTCTGGGGCTTTCCGTCCATGCGGCCCTGGCGGATGCCGGCCTTAGGCTCGGCGATATCGACGCGGTTTTCGCGGCGACCAGCAGCCACGCATTCGCCTCGATGAGCGTGACCGAATATCTTGGCCTGAAGCCGAAATACTTCGACAGCACGAATGTCGGCGGCTCCAGCTTCGAGATGCATCTCTTGCAGGCATCTCTCGCGCTGGACGCAGGGCTTTGCGACGTGGCGCTGATCTGCTACGGTTCCAATCAGCGCACGGCAGGCGGTCGCCTCGTCTCCATGTCGGAGCCGCAATGGCACGAGACGCCCTACGCGCCACGCCATCCGATCACGGCCTATGCGCTTGCCACCAGTCGGCATATGCACCAGTACGGAACCACTCGGGAAATGCTGGCCGATGTCGCGGTTTCCGCGCGCCATTGGGCGAACCTCAACCCCGATGCCTTTGCGCGTGGTCCATTGACCCGCGACGACGTATTGTCGATGCGCATGGTCAGCGATCCCTTGACTGCCGGCGACTGCTGTCTGGTGACCGATGGCGCCGCGGCCTGCATTCTCGTCCGTTCCGAGAGGGCCAGAGACTTCCCTAAAAAGCCCGTCTATTTCCTCGGCGCGGCCGGCGCGAATTGGCATAGATCGATTCAGGCCATGCCCGACCTTACCGTGACCGCAGCCAGTGAAAGCGGGCCGCGCGCCTTCGAAATGGCGGGTCTGGCCCGCAGTGAGGTCGATCTGGTCATGCTCTATGACGCCTTCACGATCAATACCATCCTCTTCCTGGAGGATCTCGGCTTTTGCCCGAAGGGCGAAGGCGGCCACTTCGTTCAGGACGGACGCATCGCACCGGGGGGCGAACTGGCGGTCAATACCAACGGTGGCGGCCTGTCCTGTGTTCATCCGGGAATGTACGGCATGTTTCTGATTGCCGAAGGCGTGGCCCAAATTCGGGGGGAAGCCGGCGAGCGCCAGTTGAAGGCAGCGGAGGTGGCGCTTCTGCATGGCAACGGCGGAACGCTGTCGAGCCAGGTTACGGCGTTTCTCGGTTCGGAGGTTGTGCTGTGAACATGAACGCGAAGCCTCGGACCTATGATTTCGCATCCCTTGGTGCGCTTCTGGCGCCGCGTTCCGTTGCGATCATCGGCGCATCCGCGGATCCTGCGCGTATCGGCGGACGCCCGATAGCCGCCATGCTGAGCGGCGGTTACAAGGGTCGAATCCTGCCGGTAAATCCCGGCCGTGACGAGGTGCAGGGGCTTGCCTGCTATGCTTCGGTCGCCGATCTGCCCGAGACGCCGGAGGCCGGCATCATCGCTGTCGCGGCGAAGCAGACGCCGGAGATCGTAAGGTCTCTTGGCGAAAAGGGATGCCGCTCGGTCACGCTGTTTTCCGCAGGATTTGCCGAAACGGGTGCGGCCGGAGAGAAAATCCAGGCCGAAGTGCTGGCCATTGCACATGGTTACGGCATGCGCGTGCTCGGTCCCAACACGTTGGGGGTCTACAATGTTGCCGTGGGGTATTACGGCACCTTTTCCTCATCGTTGGAAATGGCTTTCCCCTTGCCGGGCAATGTCGGCATCGCTAGCCAGTCAGGCGCTTACGGGGCTCATCTTTCGGCAGTGGCGCGCGTGCGCGGGCTTGGTGCGTCCGTTCTGGTCACCACCGGCAATGAAGCGGACGTGACGGTCGCTGACGCAATCGGCTGGATGGCCGGCAGTGACACGGTGGACGTGATCTGCGCCTATCAAGAAGGTTTTCGCGACGCGGACCGCATGATCGCCGCCCTCGATACGGCGCGAGCGGCCGGCAAACCGGTCTTCATGCTGAAATCCGGACGCAGCCCTCTCGGCGCTTCGGCGGCCGCCTCGCATACAGCCTCGCTAGCCGGGGACGATGCCGTGGCCGAGGCGGTTCTCGCCGAGCATGGCGTCATCCGGGTGCGTGATACTGAGCAGATGCTTGATTTCGCCTACGCGGCGCGGCAGCGGATCTATCCTGCCCAGAATAGTCTTGGCGTGATCACCATCAGCGGCGGCGCGGGTATAGTCGCCAGCGATGAGGCGGAACTGGCAGGCTTGCCGATGCCGGCCATGCCGGCCGAGGCGCAGGCCCGGTTGAAACAGCTTCTGCCCTATGGCGCTCCGGCCAATCCGCTCGACTGCACGGCCCAGGCGCTGAACGACATGTCATTGTTCGAGGAGTTCACCCGCGCGGCGCTCAGAGATGGCGGATACCGGTCGATCCTGTGTTTCATGACCTATGTGGCCGGAAGCGCGACGCTTGCGCCGAAACTGCGCGAAACCTTGCACAAGATCCGCACCGAGTTTCCCGACCGGCTGCTGGCGCTTTGCATCATCGCGGATGACACCGTCACCCGCGCCTACGAAGAGGCCGGTTTCCTCGTATTTTCCGATCCAAGCCGGGCCGTGCGGGCCATGGCGGCGATGGGACGGGTCGGCGAAATGATGGCGCGAAAGCCGAAGGTTCTGCCGGATCTGCCGAATGTCCACCTCCCGGCCGTCAGCCCCGACGAATTCGCGGCAAAGGCGCTTCTTGCGAAAGCCGGCATAGCGGCTGCGGCCGAGCGGATCGTGCACTCGGCGGAGGAGGCGGTAGCCGCCGCTGCCGAACTCGGATTCCCTGTCGTGATGAAGATCGTTTCGCCCGACATCGTTCACAAGTCCGATATCGGCGGTGTCAGGCTGAACCTGGTCGATACCGATTGCGTCCGTGCGGCCTATCAAGAAATTCTCGACACGGTCGGCAGGACGGCGCCCGCAGCGCGCATTGCCGGTATCCTGGTTGCCCGACAGCTTTCGGGGGGCGTCGAATGCCTGATAGGTATCAGCCGCGACCCTGTCTTTGGCCCCGTCGCCGTCTTCGGTCTTGGCGGGATCTTTGTCGAGATTCTCAAAGACGTGGCGATCCGTCCCTGCCCCTTCGACGAGGCGACGGCGCGGGAGATGATCCTGTCGATCAAGGCTGCGGCAATCCTGACCGGGGCACGCGGCCGCGCGCCCGCCGATCTTGATGCGCTTGCTTCCATGTTGTCACGGCTTTCCGCCTTTGCCGCCGCTGCGGGCCCGCGCCTGCGCGCGATCGATCTCAATCCGGTGCTCGCGCTGCCCGACGGGGCCTTCGCGCTCGACGCAGTGATCGAGTGCGATGATGAGGTTTTGCCGTGATCGACTACGAAAAGCTGATGGCCTACGACATTCCCGAGGTCCGTCAGAGCTATGGTCCGCGCGAGTGTGCCTTCTACGCCCTGTCCATCGGCGTCGGACAGGATCCGATGGACAGGGGTGATCTGCGGTTCGTCGGCGCAGGTCCGCTGACCCCCTTTCCGACCATGCCCCTGGTGCTCGGGCATCCGGGGTTCTGGCTTGCCAACCCCGATACCGGGGTCGATGCGCTGCGCCTCGTCCATGGTGAGCAGGGCATTACGCTGTATGGCCCGTTGCCGCCGGAAGGCGTGGTGATCGGCAAGACCCGCGTGACGGGAATCATCGACAAGGGCGCCGGGCGCGGCGCGCTGCTTTATAGCGAAAAGGAACTGCGCGACGCGGAGGATGGCAGGCTCTACGCGACGACCCGTGCCACCACCTTCCTGCGCGGGGACGGAGGTTTCGGGGGGGCGGCCGGTCCGGTGAAGCAGACCCATGCGCTGCCTGAAACGGATCCTGCGTTTGTGCGCAAGACGCAAACGCGGCCCGAGCAGGCGCTCTGGTACCGTTGGAATGGCGACGGGAATCCCTTGCACATTGATCCTGATGTTGCCGCCAAGGCCGGATTCGAGCGACCCATCCTGCACGGATTGTGCAGCCTGGGCATCGTAGCGCATGCTCTGATGAAGACGCTTTGCGCAGGCGATCCGACGCGACTGAAGGGGCTTGATGTTCGTTTCAGTGCGACGGTCCTGCCGGGGGAGACCCTGCTTACGGAAATCTGGCCGGACGGCTCGTTCCGCATTCGCGTGACGGAGCGCGACGTGGTGGTGCTCGCAAACGGTCTCGCCCAATTCGAATAAGGAGGAAACGGCGATGGCTGCAGCGCTCGCAACGGGCGAGGACAGGCTTGAGGGGGTGCGCCTGCTGGTCGAAAGCGCCGCAGGCATTGCCCCGCGCGATGGCGATCTCAAGGCGGTTCGACATCTGCGCTTTGGCAGGCCGGGAATGGATCGAGGACGCTGGAGCGAGATTTCCGCCATGGGGTGGCTTGGAATTCGGCTGCCAGAAACGGCAGGCGGGGCAGGTCTCGGCATGGCGGAATATGCGGCACTCGCCGGTGAAGTCGGAGCGGCGTTGCTGCCCGAGCCGTTCATCGAGGCCCAGCTTGCTCTCGATCTCATGGGCAAGGACGCACCCGCCGAAGCGTTGAGCGGTGACAAGCTTGTCTTGCCGGCCTGGCTCGATACCCCCGATGGCCTCACGCTCGCCGGAGGCATCACCGAGGCCGAGGGGCGGATATCGGGAAGACGGCGTTTCGTGCCAATGGCCGCCGCCGCCGATGTATTTCTGGTCGTTTCAACGGAAGCCTGCTGGTTGATCGACGCGAAAGCCGCGGGCGTGTCGCTTGAAATCGAAAGCACCCTCGACGGCGGTCACACGGCGACCTTGATCCTCGATGGGGTCGAGGCGAAACGGTTATCGGCGCCCGATGCGAAGGCGCTCGAAGCCGCGGCCCTGGCCACGGCGTCGGCATTGCTCGGACTCATGGAGCGCGCCTTTGCCATCACGCTTGACTACCTCAAGACTCGCGTCCAGTTCGGCCAACCAATCGGCTACTTCCAGGCGTTGCAGCACAAGGCTGTGGATATGGAAATCGAGATTGGCTTGACGCGGGCGGTGCTGCGCGATGCCGTCGAAACCTTCGATACGGGCGACGACTGCCGTCGTATCACCTCCAGGGCGAAGGCGCGGGCGGCCGATGCCGCCATGCTGGTCACGCGACAGGCGGTGCAGTTTCACGGTGCCATCGGTTACACCGACGAGGCCGATATCGGCTTGTTCCTGCGCCGCGCCATGGTGCTGGCGCCGCGCTACGGCAGTGCCGGCTTTCATCGCCAACGTTACGGCGGCCTGAGGGAGGGACGGCCATGAGCGGGATCATGGCGACTGTTGAGGAAGGGCGCGCAGCCTTTTTCGGGAAACCCGCACCCCTATCCGGGGAGAGCGACATGACAGCCATCACTAGCCCGACCGCGCCACAGCCGCATGCGGACCTGGACCCGCTCACAGACGCCGACTTCCGCGCGGCGGTCCGGAACTGGATCGCCGCCAGCTATCCGCAGAACCTGCGTAGTCCCCCCAAACGGTTGCACGCTGCAGAAGCCATGCCCTGGTACAGGATCCTGTCGCAGCAGGGCTGGCTGGCGCCTGGCTGGCCGCGCGAATATGGGGGGATGGGACTGTCGCCCTCGAAGCTGCTGATCATGATCGAGGAAATGGAACGCTATGGTTGCGCCCGACTGCCTGATACCGGACTGACCATGGTAGGTCCTCTCCTGATCGCCCATGGAACCGATGCTCAACGCGCCTACCATCTGCCGAAGATCCTCTCGGGCGAAATCATCTGGTGTCAAGGCTATAGCGAACCCGATGCCGGCTCCGACCTGGCGGCGCTCCGTACCTCCGCTGTGCGCGAAGCCGATCAGTGGGTAATCAACGGCCAGAAGGTCTGGACGACGCTGGGCATGGACGCGCAATGGATTTTCGTGCTTGCCCGCACGGATCCTCAGGCCGCCAAGCAAAAGGGCATAAGCTTCTTTCTTATGCCGATGGATATGCCCGGCGTAAAGGTGCGTTCGATCGTCAACATCGACCTGCACGCCGAATTTGCAGAGGTCTTCTTCGACGATGTCCGCATTCCCGCTGACGCGATTGTCGGCGAGGTGAACGAGGGTTGGACCATCGCCAAGAACCTCCTTGGCTTCGAACGCCTGTTCCTGGGCTCGCCAAAGCAATCAGAAGGCGCGCTCGGCCATCTCGAGCGGCTTTGCGACCATCTGGGGAAGAGCGGCGACCATGCATCGCTCCTCAACGGATTGCGCATGGAACTCGAGGACCACAAGTCCTTCTACACGAGCTTCGCAGACAAGGTGCGACGCGGCGAAAGGCTCGGTCCCGACGTTTCCATGCTCAAGATCAACCAATCCGCGCTCTACCAGAAGATCACAGACCGCATCATGGACGTTGCCGGGGAACTGGGAACACTTGCCGGACAGTTGCCGGACACGCCGACGCTCTATCCTGGCAGCGTCTTCCTTCAGGCACGCCCGACGTCGATTTATGGCGGGTCATCCGAAATTCAGCGCAACATTGTTGCCAAGCAAGTGCTCGGTCTCGGCCGATAAGGCAGCCTGTTCAAGGAGGAAGTACGAAATGACAGTGGGTTTGGGACTTGAGGGCAAGGTTGCGGTCATCACGGGAGCGGGCGGCGGGATCGGTCGCGGCATCGCGCTGGAATTCGCCAAGGCGGGCACTCGCGTGGTGATCAACGATATCGGCGTATCACTGGGAGGAAGCGGCGAGCGCTCCAGCGCACCCGCGGAGGAAACCCGGGCGATGATCGAAGAGATCGGCGGGCAGGCGATCATCTCGGGCGAAAGCGTGTCCGAATGGAATGCCGCGCGCCGCACCATCGAGATGGCGATGGACAGCTTTGGCCAGGTCGATGTGGTGGTCAACAATGCCGGGATACTTCGGGATGTCATCTTCCACAAGATGGATCCGTCCGATTGGGAAGCGGTGATCAACGTCCACCTGAACGGCAGCTTCTACATGAGCCGTGCGGCGGCCGAGCCGTTTCGGGCCCAGGGCAGCGGCGCTTTCGTGCATATGACCAGCACCTCGGGGCTGATCGGAAATTTCGGTCAGGCGAATTATTCCGCGGCCAAGCTCGGTATCGTCGGCCTTTCGAAATCAATCGCTCTGGACATGAGCCGGTTCGGCGTGCGCTCGAACTGCGTCGCGCCCTTCGCCTGGAGCCGGATGACAAGTTCCATTCCTGCAACGACACCGGAGGAACAGGCGCGTGTCGAACGCATGAAGCGCATGACACCGGAAACCAACGCGCCGCTCGTCGTCTTCCTGGCCTCGGCGGCGGCAGAGGGTGTTACCGGGCAGGTCTTCGCAGCGCGTCTCAACGAGCTGTTCCTGTTCAACGCCATGCGACCGATCCGCAGCGTCCAATCGGGAGGTGGCTGGACGCCGGCCCTGATTGCAGAACGCGCCCTGCCTGCCTTCCGCGCGGCTTTCACCCCGCCGGAGCGTTCGGGTGACGTCTTCTCTTGGGATCCGATCTGAGGCACCGGGGCAGAAGACAACCGACGGGGCTTCCCCGGGCTTGTCGAAGGGACGGTCCCGACGGCAGGAAACACTGGAGCTTATCAAGCAGAACATCGTCATCGTCGCCGGCAAAATCGGTCAGGCTTGCGGATCGATGTCGTTGAGCTTTGCCGTGGCAATGAGGCTCATCATGACGGCGGTGCGCTGACCGCCGCGGTCTGAACCGGTGAAGAGCCAGGATTTTCAGCGCAGGGCAAAGGCTGATTCGTTGTGCACCCCCTTTTCAAATGTCGGAAAATAGCGATTCCTGGTTGTCGTCTTGGGCGCGACACGGGATTGGGCGCGCCAGTTTGGCCTTGATCCACTCGTCTTCGAGGTCGCTGGAGCGGATTTGATAGGGCGCGTAGCGCATGACCTACTCGGCGGCGATATGCCATTCCTGATGAAGCGTTGGATCTTGACGTGCGGGACTCCGAGTTTGGCGGCCGCGTCCCACATCGTGAGCCATTCGCCGTTCTTGTCAGAAGACCGGTAACCCCTGATCTTGCGCACCGCATGGCTCATTGGCGTGTTCAGCCTGCCCAATTTAATTGTTAAGGCAATGATTGTATATTGAACGTAATCGGATGATGGACTAGGTAGCCGCGCATGCCCTGCGACCGATCCAGAACCAGCCCCGTCGCGCTTTTTGAACTCACGAACGCTTTGCAGCCGATCCGGCGTGTCTGGGTTCAGGCAGTCAGTCTCGCACTCGCCGACTTCGGACTTCCCGCATCGCTCATTTCGGCGCTCATTCTGGCGTCCCGTCATGGAGACAAGGGTGTCAGGCAGAACGCGCTGGCCGAGGAAGTCGGGGTCAATCCGGGCGGCATGGTGCGCATTCTCGACCAGGCCGAAGCCGCCAACCTGCTCGAGCGGCGCGATTCTCCCGACGACCGGCGCATCAAGACGATCCATGTCATGCCGAAAGGTCGTGACCTTGCAAGGAAGATGGAAAAGGCGGTCATGCGGCTCCGCGACGATCTCCTTGGTGATCTTCCTTCGCAGGACATCGAAACGACGACGCGCACGCTGCGTTTGTTCGAGGAACGGATCGGTCAGTTCCTGCAGCAGACGCGGACGGGCCGATGAAGGTCAGCGCCGATCAGCTGATCTTCTCTGTTAAGCTGTTCGTCGCGGGCATGATCGCATTCGCGATAGCGGTGCGGATCGGCCTGCCCAATCCTTACTGGGCACTTGTCACCTGCTGCGTCTGCATGAACCCCATGAGCGGGGCGATCCGGTCGAAGGCCGTCTATCGGTTCACCGGAACTTCCTGCGCCGGCTTCGTCACGCTTGCCATGGTCGCGCTATTTGCGAGCGCGCCGCTGCTGCTGATCGCGGCGTCGGGAATCGTGGCAACCCTGGCGTTCGGTATTTCTTTCCTCGACCGCACGCCGCGCAGCTACGGCTTCCAGCTTTTCGCGATCACGCTCATGCTGGTGGCGGTCGCCGGCGTGGATCATCCGGAGATCATGTTCGATACCGTTGTGGCGCGGGTCAGCGAAATCACCCTCGGCATCCTCGCGACGACCCTCGTTGACGGCGTGATCGCTCCGCGTTCTCTTGAAGGTGCGCTACGCGCGCGCCTGCATCGCTGGCTGCCCAGCATCGAGACCTGGGCGAAGGATGTCCTTGATGGCCATGAGGCGGACGCCCAAGGAGAGCATGACCGGCTAAAGACGCTGGCCGACATCACATCCCTGTCACAGCTGACCGGTGCGCTGCGCTACGATCCGACGATCCATCGCGATGACCTGCGGCACGCGCTCGCGATCCAGCAACGCCTGCTGCGCATAGTCCCGCTCCTTTCCGCGATCGGCAGCCGCATCGCGGGCCTTGGCGAAGCGGAGCGCTTGGCCCTCCGACCCTCTCTCGCCACGGCCAGGGCCCATCTCGATGCCGGTACGGAACCGCCACCCGATCTGGCCGATGCCGTGCGCTCGCTTCCGCTCGATGCCAGTCGCGCGCGCGCGTGGCAGCAACTCGTTCATGATGCGCTGGCCGACATGCTGACGGAAATGCTGACGCTCTGGAGCGAGGTTTCGCGGATCGAGGCGGCGTTGAGCGGAAAGGCGAAGCTTGCGCCCGCGCTCGCGCGAACAGTCAGCGAGACGCAGGCGTTTCCGCTCAACCCCGACATTGATCACGCTGCCCGGATCGCGGCGGGAATCCTCGTAACCTACGCCCTCCTCTGCGGGCTCTGGTATGCGACGGGCTGGCATCAGGGCGCGAACGCTGTCCTGTTCAGCACGATAGCGCTGGCCTTCTTCGGCGGCGGCGACGAGCCTGGCAGAGCGATCGGAATGTTCGCGCGTTTCGCCCTGCTCGCGACCCTGCTGGCGGGGATCCTGTGCTACGGCCTGCTCCCGCTCGCTGCCGATTTCGCGACCTTTGCGATGATGATGGGCCTGTTCATGCTGCCGCTGGGCGTCTGGGCGGCCGTCAGTCCGATGGCGACGCTGATCCTCGCCTTCGGGCTCAGCAACATCAATCTACAGGGCCATTATTCGCCGCCCGATTTCGGAACCTTCGTCGAGGCGAGCGTCGCCAGCATGCTGGGCATATTCACCGCCATTCTCGGCGCCGGCCTGTTCCGTACCTGGGGCGTGCAGCATCAGCTTCAGCGCGTCCTCCGCATCGAAGCGCGCGAGATCGCGCGGCTGAGCCGGTCGCCCAGCCGACGGTTGCGGGACAGCTATGTCCAGCGGGCGCTCGACCGCATTTCGGTGGTGACGGCGCGCCTTGCCGCAGCCGGGCAGGTCGAGCGGAGCGCCGGCCTGCTCATCCGGCTGCGGGTCGGCGCGAACGTCGCCGACCTGCGCTCGATGGGCAACGCGCTTCCCGCCGATGGGCGGCAGGCGACGGATCGGGTTCTCGATCAACTCCGCAGCGAGTTCGACAAGCCGCAGCCGTCGTCCCGTCTGCTCGCGCTCATCGACGAAGCACTTGATGCGCTCTGGCCGGGAGATGGTTCGCCCGGCGCTCGCCCCGACCGCGCCATTCATGCCTTAGCGGGTCTGCGCATCGCCCTGTTCGAGCGCGCGCCGGCCTGGGTACCGGCGACATGATCGGCGAAATCGACATCGCGGGCGTGTTCGTTTCGCCGCTGCTCCTCTGCGCGATCCTCGGCTTCGCGATGCGCCTGCTGCTGTCGCGGGTGCTCGAGTCCATCAGCTTCTACCGCCTCGTCTGGCAGCGCCCGCTGTTCGACACCGCCCTGTTCCTCATCCTGACCGGCACCGCCTTTCTGGCTCTACGCCTTGTCACCGCATCCTGAAGTGCCCGCCATGACCCTAGATCGCGATACCCTCCTCCGCCTGCTCAAGCCCTTGCTCACCCTGCTGGTGGTGGGTGCGGGCGTGTTCGTCTTCTGGCACCTCTATAATTACTACACCTACGCGCCACAGACGCGCGACGGGAAGATCAGGGCGGATGTGGTCCCTCTCGCGGCAGACGTGTCGGGCCGGGTCGAGCAGGTCCACGTTCGCGACAACCAGGTGGTCAGGCGCGGCGACATCCTGTTTACCATCGACCATGTTCGGCTGCGCAATGCCGTTGAGCAGGCCGAGGCCGCTGTCGCCACGGCACGGGCAACGTTGAACGCCGCCGAACGGGAGAACCGCCGCTATCAGGCCCTCTCTGATATCGTCTCGGGGCAGCAACGTGACGACCGCCGCTCCACCGCCGAGGAGGCCCGCGCACGCTATGCCCAGGCGATCGCTGATCGCGATCTCGCCCGCATCAATCTGGCGCGCGCCGAGGTGCGTGCGCCGGTCAACGGCATCGTCACCAATTTCTCGCTCCGCCCCGGCGCCTATGCCGCCGCCGGGCAGCCCGTGATGACGCTGGTCGATTCCGACAGCTACTACGTTGCCGGCTATTTCGAGGAGACGAAGCTTTCGCACATCCGCCCCGGCGTCCGCGTCACGATCCGGGTAATGGGCGAGGATAGGCCGCTTTCTGGCCATGTTGAAGGCCGATCGGCGGGCATTGACGATCGCGAACGGACGACCGCGTCCGGAACGCTACTCGCGAATGTCAATCCCACCTTCAGCTGGGTCCGTCTTGCCCAGCGCATCCCCGTGCGGATCGCCATCGACAAGGTGCCGCCCGGCATCGATCTGATCGCGGGCCGGACGGTCACCGTGACGCTCAATGGCGCGGAAAATGCGCTCGGCCCCGGCCGGAGCGAATGACGATGGGGCGCGTCGGAACGAAAAGGCCGCTCGGACTGATGGGCGCGCTGATGCTCGCTGGCTGTGCCACGGTCGGCCCCAGCTATCGGGCGCCGCCCTTGCCCGCAGGCATCTCGGATCGGCCCGCGAGCTTTGCCGAAGGAAAATCGCCGGCCTATTCGGCTGAACCCTTGCCCCAGCGCTGGTGGCGCCTCTACGCTATTCCCCAGCTCGATGCGCTCGTCCAGGAAGCGATCGAGGCCAACACCGACCTCAGGGTCGCGGCGGCCAATCTCGAACGCGCGCGCGCGATTGTCCAGGAGGTCGAGGCCGGCGCGGGCGTCCAGACTTCCACGGCGGGCGGCGTATCGGTGGGCGAGCCGTCCAATCTCGGTCTCGGCTCGCCCAACGGGACCCATGCGACATTCGACGCCGGCGTCGGCATATCCTATGAACTCGACGTCGTGGGCCGGATTCGGCGCACGATCGAGGCCGCGCAGGCCGATGCGGAAGCGCAGGCCGCCGCCTATGACCTTGCGCGCACGACGGTCGTGGCCGGAGTGGTCGGCGCCTATGGAGATGCCTGCGCGGCCGGCGCGCGGATGACCGTTGCCCGCCATTCGGTCGAACTGCAGCGGCAAAGCCTCGCCCTCACCGAAAGAGGCGTGCGCGCCGGCCTCTACACGTCGCTCGACGCTACCCGCTCGCGCGCGCTTCTGGCTCAGCTCGAGGCAGCGCTGCCGCCGATCGAGGCAGGCCGCAAAGCTGCACTATTCAGTCTTGCCGTGCTGCTCGGCCGGACGCCCGAAGATTATCCGCCCAATCTCGCGACCTGCCGGATCATCCCTTCCGTCGACCGCCCCCTGCCGATTGGCGACGGTATGGCGCTGATCCGGCGCCGGCCCGACATCCGCGAAGCTGAACGCCGGCTCGCGGCTGCGACGGCGCGCATCGGAGTGGCGACGGCGGACCTCTATCCGAGCGTCAGCCTCGGCGCATCGCTCGGCACGACCTCGCGGAGCGTGGGTGGGCTGGTCGACGATTCGGCGTTGCGGTTCAGCTTCGGCCCGCTCATCTCGTGGTCCTTCCCGAACCGACGCGTCGCCAGGGCGCGGATCGCGGAAAGCGATGCAGCGGCGCGCGCGACGCTGGCGGCATTTGACGGCAGCGTCCTCGCAGCTCTCCGCGAAACCGAGACGGTCCTCAGCACCTATGCCCGCGATCTGGACCAGAATGCCAAGCTCAGGGTCGCGCGTGATGAGAGCGGGAGGGCTTTCGGGCTCCAGGCCCGGATGACTCGGGGCGGTCTTGGAACGGGTCTTGAACTGCTCGACACGCAGCGAAGCCTTGCCACAACCGAAGCGGCGCTGGCGGCCTCGGATGCGTCCATCGCCTCGGATCGCGTTCGGCTGTTCCTTGCGCTCGGCGGCGGCTGGGAAGGAGGGATGGCGGGGCCGTGATGGCCGAGCCTTCGCGAAGCGTACGCTCGGCCTGCCCACCAACGCCGTGCTGCGCGCCGATCTTGAAATCGTCACGGTTGCCGATGCCTGTGCGGTCAGGCGGGCGAAGGCGCAGCATCCGGTCCTGCGCAATTATGCCGAGACCACTACGGCGCCAAAAAATGGGCATGCCAGCGCCGCGTCCTCGCCCGCATCGAGGCCAGCACGATGGGCATGGACACCCTCGCGATGGCGCAGCGGCTTGGTACAGTGCGGCAGGCCGAACTTGCTGCCAACCTTGACCCCACCCAAAGCCGGCACCGTGCTGTCGGCACGACGGTCTGGGGGGCAGGGGGCATTTCGCCCGAGATCGCCGGGCTTCTCGCCGCTGTGGGAGGCTGGGTGGGCCATCGGCTCGCCCTCCTCACGACGCGCGGGGCATTCGACAGCCCGCCAACGGCTGAGCACTGCGCGATCTCAGGGCCGGCCTTTCGCCCGCCGAACTGGCCGGGCTGAGATCAAGTCGTCCCAAAGACGCCCGGATCGAAGCGGATTCCATCCTTGAAGAGGCCGCGTGGCATTATCGCAATCTTGCGAGAAGGCCGGACCATGCGCCGCCAGCGGCGCTGCTGGAACATATCGACCACGCGACGTAAGCCGAATTGGAAGCCCCGCTACCGGGATCCGGCGCGCGGCGATCCTCGTGCTCGTCAGCCTGCGTCGCAAACGTCTTTCCTAGGGCCGCGGCATGGGACGGAAGCCTCATGCGCGCATGAGGCGCTCATAGAGGATCGGCACCACGAAGACAGTGAGCACGGTCGAGACGAGCGTGCCAAAGATCAGCGAGATCGCAAGGCCGCCGAACACGGGATCGGGGATCATGATCGCCGAGCCCAGCACGATGGCAAGCGTGGTGAGCAGGATCGGCCGCAGGCGGACCGCGCCGGCCATCCGCGCCGCCTCCGCCAGCGGCATGCCATGTTTCTGGTTATCCTGGATGAAGTCGATGATGAGCAGCGAGTTGCGGATCACCACGCCGGACAGTGCGATGATGCCCACGATGGAGGTCGCCGAAAAGTCGGTTTTCAGCAGCCAGTGGCCCGGAAAGATGCCGATGACCCCCAGAGGCACTGCGGACATGGCAATCAGCGGGGTGAGGAACGAGCGATAATAAGCAACCAGTAGGAAATAGATCGCCGTCAGCGCCGCCCCGAGCGCCATCAGCATGTCGCGGTAGATATCGAGCGTCATCCGCATTTCGCCGCTCCATAGCAGTTGGTAGCCGTCGATGATGTCAGGTGCCTTTTCGCTGAGGCTGAGATTGCCGGTGGCGAGCGGCTGCCCGTCCGGGGTGCGCAATCTCGACAAGCGCCGGTTGAGATCGAGCACCGCATAGACCGGCACGCTCTGCGCAAGTTCTCCTCCGATGAAGATCACGCGCTCATTGTCCTTGCGCTGGACCGGCTTGTCGGCGGTCGATGGTGTGCGCCGGACCAATTCGGCCAGCGGTATCTGGCGGCCGTCCCTGCTGGTCACGTAGAGGCCTTCGAGCCGTGCGGGGGCGGGCTGATCCGCGCGCGGCACATAGGCGCGGATCGGAACGGGGTTGCGCTCTGGATCGATATGGGCACGCCCGACCACCTGGCCATCATAGACAAGTCCCAGAACCTCGGCAATATCGGCAGCTGACACGCCGGAGAGCGCTGCTTTCTCGCGGTCAGGAACAAAGCGCCATTGCGACACGTCGGTAGGCTCGCTGTTCGAGATATCGACCATGTCATAGGTGTTGGCGAACTCGGCTTCCACCTGCTTCGCCAGCCGGCGCAAGCCCACGAGATCTTCGCCGTGCAATTCGGCGAGCACCGTCGCACGCACCGGTGGCCCCGGCGGATCCTCGACCAGTCTCACCCGGGCGCCCGGATAGCGGGTCCGAATGGCTTCGATCTTCAGACGCAATTCGCGGACGAACGTGATCGAGCTTTCCGAACGCTGGTGCTTGTCCAGGAGGTTGACGCGGATTTCGGCGACATTCTCACCCGTGCGAGCCGCCGTTCCCTGCATCAATCCATTGAAATCCGGGACCCCAGCCTGGCCGATCCAGTTCTGGTAGTTCACCACCAGCGGATTGGCGGCAAGCAGGCCGTCGATCTCGTGAACCATCCGGGCCGTATTCTCGACGGGGCTGGCTTCGGCCATGGTGATCACGATGTTGAAGGTGTTCTTGTTGTCCTTGGGAAGGAAGCCCATGGCAACCCCAAGCGGCGGCACCGGCCCGCCGACGCCCGCCGGGCGGATGAACTGCCAGCCGCCTTGCGCGATCGAAAGGAGCAGGGCAACGACCGCGCCGATCATCAGGGCACGACGTGCCTTTGAGTGCTCCTGAAGCGGTCGGATCAGCCAGAGATAGGCGTCCCGCAACTTGTCGGGCTTGCGCTCCGCATGAGCACCGGCCTCTTCCGCGCTTCCATCATCCAATATGCCGCCGGTAGAGGCAGGTCGCTTGACCCAGCGGTTCGCTGCCCAGGGCGTGACGATATAGGCGACAATGATCGACGCGAGCATCGCGATCGGCACATTATAGGCGATGGGATAGAAATAATCGCCCGCCATGCCGGTCACGAGCAGCAGGGCCGCGAACACCAGCATCACGGCAAATGTCGCGAGATTGGTGGCGCCGCCGATCTCGTTGGTGGCAAGGACGGTCACATCCTCCTGCGAAGCGTCGGAGCGCTCGTGATGGTAGTGGCGGTGGATGTTCTCGATCACGACGATCGAGGCATCGACGAGCAGGCCCAGCGCCAGGATAAGCGCGAACAGGGTGATGCGGTTGATCGTCACCCCGCCGAGCAGGTCCGCTCCGAGCGTGATCGAGAAGATGACCGGAACGGTGACGGACACGATCAGCGCCTCGCGCCAGCCGAGGAACAACAGCATGATGAAGCTGACGGTAATCAGCGCGATCGCCAGATGCTCCATCAGCGCGTTGACGGCCTCGTCGGCTTTCTGGCCGTCGTCGCGGGTGGTTACGACATGGACCGCGCGCGGGATGAAGCTGGCCTGCATCCGCGCGACCCGATTGGCCACGGCTTCGGACACGGTGACCGCATTCTCACCCTTCTTCTTTGCAATGGCGATGGTGACGGCGGGCATTTCGCCTTCACCGAGCTTGGCGCGCGGGTCGCCCGCCGCAAATCCGAAACGGCTGAGGCGCGTGATTTCGACATGCGGGCCGTCGGAGATGGTTGCGACATCTCCGATCTTGATCGTGCGGCCATTGCGCACCCCGATCACGAGATCGCGTACCGCCGCCACCGATCCCAGCTCGCCGGAGTAGCGCAGTCGTTCCAGTCGGCCCGCCCGTGCCGGCCCAGAGAGGTTGAGGCCCACATCGGAGGCGCCCAGCGCTCCGCGTGCCTCGGCGAGCGAGATCGAGAAGGACTGCAATCGGACCGGATCGAGCGCGACATCAATCTCTCGGTTGCGCCCGCCATAGACGGAAACCACCGAAACGCCCGGCGTGCTGCGCAGGCGCTCAGCCATCGAATCCGCCAATCGCTTGAGGCCGAAGTCGTCATAGGCGGAGGAAGCGAGGGTCACGGTAACGATGGGCACATCGTCGGCATCGACCGCCTGGATCAGTGGGATAGCCGCATCGGCGGGAAGCCTGCCGCGGTTGGCGATCACCCGGTTGTAGAGCTTGACCAGCGAATCCTCGGGCGGCTGGCCGACCTTGAACTGCACCTGCACCGTGCCGAGGCCGGGTTGGGCAGTGCCGTAACTGTGGTCGAGCCCGGTCATCTCGCTGAGCACGCCTTCAAGCGGTGCCACCACCAGCCGGTCCACCTCTTCGGCGGTGGCGCCGGGCAGGGCGACCGTGACCATCGCACCGGGCACCACGATCTGGGGATTTTCCTCGCGCGGGGTCAGCAACACGGCGAGCGCGCCGAGCAGCAGCGCGGCCAGCAGGAAGACGGTCGTCAGCTTGGAGGTGATGAATGTCCTGGCAAGGCGGCCCGCTAAATTGAGCGGCGCCTCGGTCATCGCGTGGCTCCGCCGGCGAGGCGTGCGCCGTCCCGAACGGTCCGATCGACACGGGCGAGGATGCGTTCACCAGCCGACAGGCCGGAGGTTACGGTGACCCGATCGCCCAGCCGGTCACCCGGCCGCACCCAGCGGAAGGTGAGACGCTTGTCCTGGCCCACCACGAAAACCCCGGTCAGCCCGCCGCGGTCGGTGATCGCGGCGGCAGGCACCGCGACGGTATCTCCGCTGACCCCGTGATTCGTCGCCGATGGGAGCCGGACGCGACCGAACATGCCCGGCATGATTCCGCTATCGGCGGGAAGAACGATCTCTACCGTGTAGCGGCGGGTAGCCGGGTCCGCGGAGGGGACGACGCCCCGGACCTTGCCGGTTACGGGGCGATCTTCGCGCCCGTCGAGCAGCACGGGAGTCGCCGCTCCCGGCACGAACATCCCGAGACTGGCCTGGGGCGCGGCAAAGCGGAACACCAATTGGCCACGGCTCTCCACCGTCACCAGCGGCGATCCTGGCATCACCATGTCTCCGTCGCGGATTTGCCGGGAAACGACGAAACCGTCGAAAGGGCTGGCAACCGAGGTGTAGGCGAGGTCCACCTGGGCAGCGGTGAGTGCCGCCTGTGCCTGGGTGACTCCGGCGGCGGCCGCGCTGTCTCGAAGCTGTTCTTTGCGATAGGCATCCATCGCCAAGGCACCGCTTTGGGCGAGCGGTGCATCGCGCGTGACATCCCCATGCGCATTGCGTTGTTCGGCCAGCGCCGCATCCAGCGCGGCGCTGGCGCGCCGAACAGCGGCCTCGGCCTGCCGCGCGTCGATGGTCGCAAGGATTTGCCCGCGCCTGACGGGCTGGCCGTCATAAAGGTCGGGTGCCCGGATAGTGCCCGAGGCGCGGGCCACGAGTTGCACGCGATCATCGGATTCGACCGTGCCGCTCGCGGCAGTTCCGTCCATGGATGTCGTCAGGGATGCAGTCGTCACGGGCAGGTTGACGGCGGGAGGTTCCGCCGATTGCGATGTCTGGTCCCCACCGCCGCAGCTTGCGAGAAGGATAGGAAACGACAGGGCGATCGCCTTCGCCACACGGTGCTTGCGCTCCATGTCAGCCAACCACCGAAGCGGACTGGATCAGGGCGAGAAGTTGAGAGGCCACCTGATCCACGGATTCGGACCTCTCGCTGTCTCCGGTCAGGCCGGGGGCGAGGGGCAGGATCAGGACCTGTCCAAGCGCGAAGCCAACCAGCGACAACGCGACCTCCTTGGCAGATATGTCCGTTCTGCCTTGCTCCACTGCAGCGACGATCGATTGGAATGGTTGCCGAAGTACCGTGCGTGAAAGGGTGGCGATGCGGGCTTCGTCTCCATCCAGCAGTTCTCGATACAGCAGGCGGGCGAATATCCGGTCGGTCATCAGCCTCCGGACGAACCATCGCACAAAAGCCTCGAGCTGGTTCGAAGGGTGCTGGGCCAGCCACGCATCCAGATCGCGGGCGCAAGCCTCGAACACCGAGGCGAGGGTGGCCTCGATCAGGTCGGCCTTGTCCCGGAAGTGATAATAGAGGTTCGCCTGGGTCACCCCGACCAGTCTGGCGATATTGCGCATCGACACGGCTTCGTAGCCGCGCTCGGCGAAAAGCCGGGCGGCGGTTTCGAGTAATTGGGACCGCATGTCGGACATGGAATGCTCACTTGTTGAACGACCGTTAAGTCGGTTAGTAAGTGATTCGTCCGTGGCTGTCCAGCAAGCTTGCGTCGCTACGGCCCTGAACCGGAGATACTGTCGATGCGTGCGCTTGTCTTTGTCCCTCCGCTCCTGCTGTTGCCCACACTCGGCGGATGTATGATGGGGCCGAATTACAAAGGTGCACCGCCACCCCCCGCCTCGATGGGCAATTCCTTCTTGCGGACGGATCAGGTTTCGATGCCCGCCACGCCGCAACTGACGCCATGGTGGCGGGAATTGAACGATCCGCTGCTCGATCAACTGATCGGGCGGGCGCTGTCCTCCAACCCGGCGATCGATATCGCCGAAGCGCGTGTCCGGCAGGCGCGGGCCCATCTGCGAAGCTCGCGCGCGGCATTGGCGCCGGGTGTCGGCACCGGGGCAGGGGCCGGGAATATCCAGGCATCGAGATTGGTGACGGGTGGAGAGGCCAAGTCCTCGTCGCTCTTCCTCGCAGGCTTCGACGCCCTTTGGGAAATCGATCTATTCGGTGGAGCGCGGCGGAATATCGAGGCCACGCGCGCGCAATTCGAGGCCGCGCAGGCCGATGCGGAGAATACCCGCCTCAGCCTGACTGCGGAGATCGCGCGCCAATATCTTGCCCTGCGCGCCAGCCGACAACGTCTGGACCTCGCGCGCCGTCTGCTTGCCAACCAGCAGAAGATCGCGAACCTCACGGCGCAGCTTGAAGGCGCGGGCAAGCTGTCGCGCATCGAGCGCGATCAGGCCGATCGCACCGTGGAAGTCCGGCGGCAAGCCATCGCGGCTCTGGAAGCGGACCGGAACGATCGCAAGGACGCGATAGCCGTGCTGCTGGGAGAAGCCCCTGGCGCGCTCGATGCCATGCTCGATGGCACGGGCCCGGTTCCGCTTCCCCCCGCCGCCGTCCCGGTCGGCGATCCCACCGCCATGCTCGCCCGCAGGCCCGATATCCGGGCGGCCGAGCAGCACCTGCATGCCGCCAATGCCGGGATTGGCGTGGCGGAAGCCGCGCGGATGCCCAAGGTCAGCCTGGCAGGCGTGGTCGGTCTTGGCAGCGCCATGAAGGGCGATATTGCGAGTGCCGACAATCTCTGGTCGCTCGCCGGTCCGACGATCCAATGGAACCTTGCCGATTTTGGACGCGGGCGGGCGGGCGTGTTGCAGGCCGTCGCCGGTCGCGATGAGGCGGCGGCAGCGTATCGCGCCGCCGTGCTCGTGGCCCTTCAGGATGCGGAAAGTTCACTCAACAGATTCGGCCAGGCGCGCAAGGCATTCGCGATGCAGACGCGCAACTCTCTGCTGGCGGACCACAGCGCTGGCCTCGCCCAGCAATCCTGGCGTGCAGGGCGGTCGTCCGCGCTTGCCGCGCTTGCCGCCGAAAACGATCAGTTGGCGGCTGCGGATCTACAGATTCAGGCCCGGATGGCCCTGACGACACAGTTCGTCGCGCTGCAAAAAGCACTAGCGATGGGGGTGAGTGGATAAACCAACTGAGCCAAGAGACGACAGGCGAGCTTGCAGCTTTGTCGATTGGATGTGTTGTCGATGAAGCTTTCGATGTCCTCGATTAGCGCCCTCCTGGAGCTATCGGCCCCTCGTTTTGATCCTCTTTTCGGTCAGCAGGGCGAAGAAGCGCTCGACCTGATTGGGCCAGCACGATGATGTGGGGCTATAGGCAGACTTGCCGGCGATCTCGCGCTCGATGTCATAGAGCTGCCCGATACGCTCGAGCGCCTCGTGTGCGATCTCGGATTTTTGGGACGTCCAGATGTCGTGGAAATCGCGTCGCCAATGGGCAAAGCAGGCTGCTTCCCGGAAACGCGGGCTCCCATCCGCGCCAGGTTCGTAGAGCTTCGCATAGATTCCATGAGGAGGTCAAACAGCGAGCGGCGCTCTGCCAGACTGGTCTCGCTAAAAAACTCACTCTGGAGATCGACATGCCGGTTGCAGCTCATCGTTCCCAAGCGCCGTCCGCTGTTCGCACCGAGCTTACCGCGATTTTTATCTCGCTGGAACTCTCGCAATCGAAATGGTTGGTCACGTCCCTGGCGCCGGGGAACGGCGAGAAGATGTCGAAATTTGTCGTAGCCACAAAGGATGTTGCCGGTCACGTCATCGACAATCGTCGCGCTCGCCCGCAAGTTGCTCGTGGCTCTATGGAAATATGTTAGCGCTGGCGTGATCATCGAGGGCGCCGAATTGACCACCGCGTAGCGCTCCGTACGCCCTTTTTGGAATTCTCCCACGGCTTCGAGCCCTGGGTGGATGCTCGGATGACGAACCGCGTAATTACAGGGCCTGAAAAGCCGCTCGCTGAGATTGGTCTCGTCGATGAACCCAAGTCCGCCGAATGCGGAATGCTGGCGATGCTGCCTCGAGCAGCGACCGTATATAAGTTGGATCAGGCTCGGTATCGAGTCGCGTCATGCAACGGGTTCTCTCCTTGGATCCAGCCAATGATCAGGATTTACGAAATGCCGCCATAATGCTATCCCGGATAACTCCTCCCCATATAAGTAATTACCTCGTCGAGGATTTCGGCGGTCAGCGCATCATGCGCCGCCTGATGTCTGCGACCCGAAGGAAGTTCTGCTACTGTCCGTGCCATGCCAATGCCTCCCGATGCCTAGCACCGGCTACTATCATAGCAAATACCATAGCAAAGATTATCTTAAGTGAACAGTATTGACCCTAACCGGACCAGGGCAATCGGGTGAAGAAGTTCGTGACAAAGCGCTGATGTGCTGAATCAGTGGGGCTCCTTTCTACAGGAGGAGCGGCAGGGAGGATGGCGAGCGGACGGGTGGATGAAGGGGCTTTCGCGGAAGCGGGTCTATTTCTG
>CAISGR010000258.1 GCA_903884945.1 uncultured bacterium | reverse complement strand
GCCCTCAACGCCAGCTTTCATTTCCTGCTTCCAGTCCAAGTCGAGCATATCAAATCCCTCGTTCAGCAGGGTGACCGAACGCGTGCCGTCAATGAACTGCTCGACGCCTTGGCCACTAGAACGCGCATCGCGGAAACCCGGATGGGTGGCCTGAGCGGCTCTATGCGAGATGCTGGTAATCATGCCGACACGCTCGAAACCAAGTTAGGAAATCTAATTGGACGGTTTTTCGGTTTCCGTACGGATGCTGAAAAATTGCAGGACTATGCAGAGCGCCGCCAATTGGGTTTTGGTTATTTGCCGGAAGATAATGAAGAGCGCCGAATACACGCCACAATTGGTAGAAATGCGGCCACATCGAAACAGGCCAAGGAAGTGGTCGCCTCCGGTGACGCTCAGGCCGCGATCGATGCGCTCGACCCCCAAAGTGCGCAAATTCGGACCATTCGGAACAACCAGATCGAAGCTCGGCGGGTTTTGGCCAATCCCCAGGCCCTCGCGGATAGCGGCCGAACAAGGGTCGAGGCCGAGCGCAGCATCAAAATCGGTGACGCGCAGATCGCGCAGTTGGAAAAGGCCCGGCAGCATATCGATAGCCATGCACAGTCGCTGGCCCGCGATGCGGCCTCAATGGAGGCCAATGCGCGCGGCGCGGCGGCCTTGGCGAACGCCTATCTCCTGAGCGGCACGGCGGCCCTGATCGCGGAGGCCCGGCGCAAGGCGGCGACGGACGCCACCAAAAAGGGGATCGATGATGAGGCGCAGACCCGTCGTCAGCTCGATCTCACACTGAGCGAGGGCGAGGCCTCTGGCGCGAAGGCGGTGCGCCAGCTGCTCGACGAAACCACGGTGCGCCGCGCGCTCAACACCGAAGTCTCCGCCGGCAGACTGGCCGTCGAGCAGATGGTCAAGAGCATGAGCGACGAGTCCGCTCTGCGTCCGCTGCTCGCCGAGCAGGCGGCGGCGCAACAGCTTGGTTTGACGCAGCGCTACAAGGAATTGACCGAGGTCATCGCCCGCTACCGAGCGGCGCTCGCCTCCGCCCATACCGAGGAGTCCCGTTCGGAATTCCTGAAGCTCGACGACCAGGTGCGCACTTCCACGGCGCGGCTCAAGCTGCAAAGCCTGTTCGCCGGTGATCAGACCGGCGCCGGGCCTCGGGCGCTCGTCGCCTTCGACGCCAACCAAACCGCCGACAGTAAAAATCTGAGCCCCGGCGATCGTGCGGCCTATCTCTCAGGCCGGGACAATGAGGAGACGCAGCGGCAGCGCACCGCGCAGCAGGATTACATCGCTAATCTGGCCCGCACTCAGGACCAGGACCGTCAGGTGCTCCAGGCGCGCCTTGCGGGCATCGGGCGGTCGTCCACAGCCCTACAGGCCCATATCGACCTGCTGCGCGTCCAGAACGATCTTTTGGCCCATGGCATCGCCCTGGACAGCGCTGAGGGCAAGTCGGCGATCGCGCGAGCGACGCAGCTCAGCGGTACGGCGGCCGATCTGGCGCAGGCGCAGGCCAGCTTCGACGAACTGAAGCAAACCGGCTCCTCCGTGGTGGACGATCTTGGCCGGGCCTTGTCGCCGGGGCAGTGGGGCAAGTGGTCCGATGCCGGGAAGGCGGCGATCAACGATCTGTCGCAAGAGGCGCTGAAGCTCGGCTTCCTCAATCCGATCAAGAATGCAGCCTTTGGCGAAAACCTACCGACGCTATCCGCCTCGCCATTCCTGTCGTCGTTCCTCAAGCTTATTCCGGGCTTCGCTACGGGAACTGACTTCGCGCCCGGCGGTATGGCTTGGGTGGGCGAGAACGGTCCTGAGCTGATGCGCGTCCCGCGTGGCTCTCGGATCTCAAACGCGTCCGACTCGATGGCCTACATGCGAGAGGCGACCCGCCCCGCTGCGCTCACCGTCGTCGCGCCCGCCTACTTCGACGCACGCGGCGCCATGACGACGCAGGAATTCATGACGCAGGCGAACCGGGCTTCGATGATCCATGCCCGCGCCGCCGCCACGGCGGCGGTGAAGGGGGCGGGTATGCAAGCGCCGGGGAACGTCGCGCAGCACAACCTCGAAAACGGGTGAGCCCTTGGACGTCTTCCCGTCGAGCCTGTTTCCGCCGTCCAAACTACGCTGGAAGATCGCGGGCTCGCCCGTCACAGGCGGTCAACCGATCTCAGGGCCACCCGCCACGTCCGACCTTTCGGTCGGCGGTTGGTGGGTGGCCGAGTTTTCCGTTGGAAAACTATGGCGTCCGAACGACATCAAGGCGTGGCGGGCGCTGTCGGGGCGGCTGAGGAATGGCGCGGTCGCCTTTATGGTGCCGTGTCTGGACTGGTTCCAGCCCTGGCCCTCGGTGCTACCGAACGGCGCGCCAAGCGTGCCGCATAGTGACGGCGCATCCTTTCTCGACGGCTCGCTCTATGCCGGCGGGGCCATCACCGCGAGCCTAAGCGCGGATGCGGCCCTTCGCGATACCACGGCGACAATCGCCGTCACGGTGGGCGCTGCGCTGACCGGCGGGGAGTATTTCTCGTTGACCGGGGCGTCCGGAAACAAGCGGTTGCACCTGATCCATACCGTCGAAACGGAGGACGGGACGAACTACTCCATTGGATTCACCCCGCCCCTTCGCGAGGACTATGCGGAGGGCGCCGCGGTCGATTTCCAAAGTCTCGGCTGCACCATGAAACTCGGCACGGACGCGCTCGACGACGTGTGGATGACCATGGAGGCGCCGTTCAAGGCCAGCCCTTCGATCCGCTTTGCCGAAACGGACTGCTGATGACCACAGTGCTCGATGATCCGTCGCTCGCCAGTGACAGGCCTCGCCCGGGCTGGTTTCTGTATATCGAGACGACGCCCGCCATTCGCGTCTGGAGTGGGTTCGGTAAGTTCCGCCTCCCGGCCGACAGCGTCGATCTGGACGGCGGCCTCTACCTCGGTCTTGGCGCCATGGTGAACTTTCCAGCGCTCAAGCTGCCCATGAACGGCACGTTCAACCGGCTGGACATCACGCTGAGCGGCGTCCCCCGGCAGGTGCGTATCCTGGCCAATGCGGAACGGGCCACGGTGCGCAATGCGCGCATCTCGCTCGGTATCATTCCTTTCGATGGCGACAACCAACCGCTCGGCTCCATCGCCTGGTTGGGCGACGCCATCGCCGACACGCCGAAGTTCGATCGGGTAGGGCAGGCGGGCGCGCCGATCGAGACGGTGTCGCTCTCCGCCGCATCCGGAGACGTCGCTCGCAATCAGCGTGAGCTGTCTTACTACACGGGCGTCGATCAGCGGCGCCGCTCACCCGACGATGCCTTCTGTGACTTCGCCGCCGGCTACGCGATCGACGACGTTGAAGTCT
>CAISGR010000257.1 GCA_903884945.1 uncultured bacterium | reverse complement strand
GTGCCGGGCGAAAAATACCAGACGCCAGGCGGCGAATGGAAGACCCGTACCGCGGCGCCGCCGGAGCGCGACGCGCGCTGCGTCTAGGCGGCGCGGGGCAGGGGATCTCCACCCCCCTGCAGCAAGGTTGACTCGGGCACCCCCCTTTTCTAAACGGGCGCCGCAACGGGGGCTTGGCCCCATGTTCCTCGTCGCCGTGCGCAAGCCCGGCGGCGTTTTCTTATCAGGATGCTTTCGCGTTGGCCGATGACCGCCAGAACGATGACCTTGAAAGCCGCATCGCCAAGGCGCGTGCGGCTGAAGAGGCGCGTACCGGCATCAACCCCGCGGCCAGGCCCGCCAAGGGCTATGGCCAGGGCTCGCGGGTCCTCGCGGAACTGGTCGGCGTGCCGGCCGGTGGCGCCCTGATCGGATGGGCACTTGATTACTGGTTCGGCACCAGCCCCTGGCTGTTGCTGATCCTGCTGGGGCTCGCCATCATCGCGGCGGGCCGCAACATCTACAAGATCTCGAAGGAGCGCGCGGAATGACCCGCGTTCCCAACCGCAATGCACAAGGGTAGGCGACGTGGCCGGTAGAATAGACCCGATGGAGCAGTTCCTGGTCGAGCCCGTGCTCGGCCATCGGCTCGTGCTGTTCGGATATGACGTGTCGTTCACCAACTCGGCGCTCTTCATGTTCGTCGTGTTCGGCCTGTTGTTCGTGTTCATGGCCGGCGGCCTGAAGCGCCAGCTGGTGCCGACCCGGTGGCAGGTCGCGGCGGAATCGGTGATCGGCTTCATCGACAACATGATGCAGGTGAACATCGGCCCGGAAGGCAAGAAGTTCGCGCCGTACATCTTCTCGATCTTCATGTTCATCCTGTTCGCGAACCTCGTCGGCGTGCTGCCCCTCGCGATCGTGCCGCATCTCCACACCTTCGCCGTGACCAGCCACATCACTGTCACCGCGGTGCTTGCCTTCCTGTCGTTCGGGATCGTGCTCGCGGTCGGCTTCTGGAAGCATGGCCTGCACTTCTTCTCGCTGTTCGTGCCGCACGGCGCGCCCGGCTGGCTGATGCCCGTGATCATCCCGGTCGAGTTCGTGTCGTTCATGGTGCGCCCGTTCAGCCTCGGCCTGCGACTGTTCGTCGCCATGACCGCCGGGCACATCCTGCTCGAGGTGTTCGGCAGCTTCGTGGTCCAGGGGCTGAATGCCGGCGGACCGCTCGGCATCGTCGTCAGCGCGCTCAGCTTCGTGATGATCGTCGGGGTCAGCGCGCTCGAGCTTCTGGTCTGCGCGATCCAGGCCTATGTGTTCGCGCTGCTCACCTCGCTTTATCTCAACGACGCAGTGCATCTGCACTAAGTTATTCGAATTTCGTTACTTTGATACCATATTACTAGGGAGCTTATCATGACTGATCTTGGTGCAATGTACATCGGTGCCGGTCTCGCGGCGATCGGCGTCGGCCTGGCCGCGCTCGGCGTGGGCAATGTGTTCGGCTCGTTCCTCGAAGGCGCGCTGCGCAATCCTGGTGCGGCAGACGGCCAGCAGGGCCGCCTGTTCATCGGCTTCGCGGCTTCCGAGCTGCTCGGCCTGATCGCGTTCGTCGTCGCGATCCTCATCCTCTTCGTCGTCAAGTAAGCGAAGAGCGACCCAGATGCCGCAGCTATCCCAAATCGGAGAGATCTACGCGTCGCAGCTGTTCTGGCTCGCGATCGTGTTCGCCCTGATCTATTTCGGGATCGGCAAGGCGATGGTCCCGAAGATCGAGCGAACGATCGATGATCGTAACGGCAAGATCGGCGGAGACCTCGCCGCGGCTGAGGCTGCCCGGGCTGCCGCGCAGGCATCCGAGCAGGAATATCAGTCGGGTCTCGAATCGGCTCGCGCACAGGCGCTTCGCGCCGTGAGCGACGCCAAGGCCAAGGCGACGACCACGTCCGAGACGATGGTGAAGGCAGGCGATGCGGCGATGGCCGAGCAGCTCGTTTCCGCCACCGCCCGGATCGGCGATGCCAAGGCCCAGGCGCTGGCCGAGATCGAGACCGCGACCGTGGACGCCGTGCAGGATATCGTCGCCAAGCTTTCGGG
>CAISGR010000256.1 GCA_903884945.1 uncultured bacterium | reverse complement strand
GGTCTCGACCGACGACACCAAGGCGCTCGAGAGCCTCGAGACCGACCTGAAGCGCGTCGTGTTCGGGCAGAATGCCGCGATCGAGAAGCTCGCCTCGGCGATCAAGCTCAGCCGCGCCGGGCTGCGCGATCCCGACAAGCCGATCGGCAACTACCTGTTCACCGGCCCGACCGGCGTGGGCAAGACCGAGGTGGCCAAGCAGCTCGCCGCGATCATGGGCATCCCGCTCCAGCGCTTCGACATGTCCGAATATATGGAACGCCATTCGGTCAGCCGGCTGATCGGCGCGCCTCCGGGCTATGTCGGCTATGACCAGGGTGGCCTGCTGACCGATGCAGTCGACCAGCAGCCGCATTCAGTGCTGCTGCTCGACGAGATCGAGAAGGCGCATCCGGACCTGTTCAACATCCTGCTGCAGGTGATGGACAACGGCAAGCTGACCGACCACCACGGCAAGACCGTCGATTTCAGGAACGTCATCCTGATCATGACGACCAATGCCGGCGCGTCGGACATGGCGCGCGAGACGCTCGGCTTCGGCAACCTCTCCCGCGAGGGCGAGGACGAGCAGGCGGTGCAGAAGATGTTCACGCCCGAGTTCCGCAACCGGCTCGATGCGATCGTGCCGTTCGGCTATCTGCCGACCGAAGTGGTCGCGCGGGTGGTGGAGAAGTTCATCCTCCAGCTCGAGCTGCAGCTGGCCGACCGCAACGTCCACATCAACCTCGACGACGACTCGAAGAAGTGGCTGACCGAGAAGGGCTATGACAAGCTCTATGGCGCCCGCCCGATGGGCCGGCTGATCCAGGAGAAGATCAAGCAGCCGCTCGCCGAGGAACTGCTGTTCGGCAAGCTCGTCCATGGCGGCGAGGTCAATGTGAAGATGAAGGACGGCGCCCTCTCCTTCGAGATCACGCCGGCCCCGCCGAAAAAGCCCAAGAAGAAGGGCAAAGCGGAAAGCGTCGAGGCGAAGTAACGCCCGGATCAGGCATGGTGAAGGGCCGCGGTGGCAGCACCGCGGCCTTTTTCATGCCGGCCTATCGCCCTTAATAGCCCGGTCCCGCAGTCTGGACGGTCACCGTTACCCGGATTCCGCCGGGCGGGAGCGCCGGCAGCGACTGGTAATAGGCCGGGGTCACGGCGCAGCGGCCGCGGCCGCAGGCACGCAACTCCGCCTCGCGCTCCCGCGCCAGGCGACGGATATATCTGTCGCGCGCGATCGCCGACGCGGCCTGCACCTCGGTGCTCTCCCACGCCTCCTCGCGGCAATCCCGGTCGCCGTCGCAGATCCGGTCCACGGCGCGGTCGACCCGTCGGTAGAGTTCGGCGATCCCCGCGCTGGTCGACAGATCAAGATCGGCGGCGGCGACCGCGATCGACCGGCGTTCGCCGGCGTCATATCCATCCGCGGCCTGCGCGACGCCCGTCGCCATGGCGATTGCCGCCACACCCAGCACTTCCCGGATCATGCCCCACTCCACCCTGACGACAAGGTTAACAGTAAAAGCATGCGCACGACGGATGACAAGGCCACAAGATCGCCTGTCCCGGATCCGGACAGCGGCGACCGGAGTGAAGAGCGCTCGCCCCCAAGGCCTTGTCCCGGGCATGTCTTTGCCGAAACAAGCGGCCTGGGGCCCCGCCGTCCGCCCGGGAGCGGGCGCCCGGCGCCGCCCCTGCGCCCGGCACCATTCGTCGCAAAAGCGTAACGATTATCGCCCGGCCTTTACTTTCTGTTCGGCATATCCGGCCTACATCCCGCGGCCATGATCAGGGGGCTGTTTTTCAATTGGTTGGCGGTGCTGGTCACGGCAGTCGCTTTCGTCACGCTCGGCGCGATGCCCGCTACGGCGCAGGCCGGGCTCGCCGGCCGGCCGGTATCAGTCTGCGTGGCACGGGCGACCCCCGGCATGGAGCCCCGCGCGCTCTTCGCGCGCAGCGCGCTGTTCGACTGCGTCACGCCGCAGACGCGCTTCGGCTCCGGCGACTATTGGGTGCTGTCGGCGCCGGTGAAGGTGAGCGGGCCGGCCGATATCCGGATCGGCAGCCTCTGGCAGGAACGCGTGACGCTGCACGCGCTGTATGCCGACGGCGCGATCGTCTCGACCGTGACGGACGGCCGCTCCGCCAGCCGCCACCTCCAGCTCGGCGCGATCATCGAACGCGGCCTGCCGGCGCGCAGTGCGCCGCTGGTCCGGCTGCTCTGGCACGTCGAGGGCGCGGCCAATCTGCGCGGCATCGTCAACGGCGCACGCATCGCCACGCCGGCGGAAAGCGCCGACGCCAACCTGGCCATGGGCAGCTTCTACGCCGGGTTCGCCGGGCTGTGCATTGCCCTGTTCGTCTACAATCTCGCGCTGTGGGGCGCGCTGCGCCACCGCTTCCAGCTCGCCTATTGCGGCATGCTGTTCGGCCTGCTGATCTATGCGACATCCTCCTCCGGCGCGCTCGCCTGGTTCTGGCCGACCATCGTCAACAATGATCGGCTGCGCATCAATTACGGCACGCTCGGGCTGGCCGCCGTGGCGGCGATGCTGTTCGCGCGCAGCTTCTTCGAGCCGCGCGTCTTCGTCGGATGGCTCTCCCGGGTCTGCAACATCCTCTGCATCGTGATGCTCGCGACGGTCGTGATGATCGCCACCCTCCCGTCGCGACAGATCGCCCTGTTCGATTATTTCTTCTCCTTCGCCTTCATTGCCCAGCTCGCGGTCGTGGTGCCGATCCTGTGGCGCGGCTGGCGGGCACGCAGCAATTATCTGTGGATGTTCGCGATCGCCTGGGCCTCGCCGATCGTGCTTGCCTGTTTCCGCGTCGCCAATTCGCTCCACGTGATCGGCTGGAGCTTCTGGCTCGACAATTCGACGATCCTGACGATGACGATGGAGGCGCTGTTCTCCAGCCTGGCCATCGCCTACCGCATCCGGCTGCTGAGCCGCGAGCGCGACGAGGCGCGCGAACAGGAGATCGCCGCGCGCCTGCTGGCCGACACCGATCCGCTGACCGGCCTGTTCAATCGCCGCGCCTTTCTGCGCCACGCGATCGGTCGCGAGGGCGACCAGATCCTGCTGGTCGCCGACATCGACCACTTCAAGCGCGTCAACGAGACGATCGGCCATGACGGCGGCGACGAGGTGCTGCGCGTGTTCGCGCGGACGCTGCGCCAGTCCGTACCGCCGGAAGCTCTGATCGCCCGGATCGGCGGCGAGGAGTTCGCGATCGTCACGCCGGTCGGCCACGCGGTCGAGCCCGAGGACATCCTGGCCCGGCTCCGTGCCGCGCGCATGCCCTATGACCTTTCCGTGACCGCCAGCATCGGCACGTGCACGGGGCCGCTGCTGAAGGAAACCGACTGGAAAGCGCTGTACCGCGGTGCCGATCGCGCGCTGTTCGAGGCCAAGGCGGCGGGGCGCGACCGGGTGCGCGGCGCCATTGCGCAGGGCCGCATCGCCGCCTGACCGTCGCTTGCCGCGGCACACCCGGCCGCTTATGGTGAACGGCTGGAGGAGCGCCCATGCGCAATCGTCGAATCGGCCTGGTGATCATCGCGGCAGCCTTGCTGATCGCGGCGGTGCGCCACCCGTCCGCCGATATCCGGATCATCACGCACGACGTGTCCGACCGCACGCCGCATCGCATCCAGGCCGCCATCGACCTGGGGCTGTTCGCTGTCTCCGTGCTGATCACCTGGACGGCGAAGCGCTTCGCCTAAGCGCTTGCGCCGTATGGGATTGAGTTCAGCTTGCACCTTGAGGAAGCCCTGCTTACATCGATGTCAATGAACGACCCCGAAAGCGCCTGGCGCGATTCCTATCGCCATCCCATGCGCTGGGACAGCGCGTTTCCGCCGCTGTCGCTGGTGGATTTCTTCGATCAGGCCGCAGCACGCCATGCCCAGGCCCCGCTGATCGATTTCCTCGGTCGCCAGTACAGCTATGCCGAGACGCTGGACGGCGCGAACCGCGTGGCGGCGGGGCTGCGGGCACTGGGCTATGGCCCGGGCGACCGGATCGGCCTGTTCCTGCCCAATGTGCCGCATTATGTCGCCGCCTATTACGGCATCCTGAAACTCGGCGCGACGGTGGTGAATTTCTCGCCGCTCTATACCCCGGCCGAACTCGAGCATCAGGTCGCCGATTCGGGCACCCGGCTGCTCTTCACGCTTTCCGCCAGCGCACTGCTGCCGACCGCGCTCAAGGTGCTCGAGGGCAGCAGCCTCGAGCGGCTGGTGGTCGGCTCGATCGCCGGCGCCCTGCCGGTCGCCAAATCAGTGCTCTATCGCCTGTTCAAGCGCAGCGAGGTCACGAAACGCCCGCACGATCCGCGGATCTCGGCCTTTTCCGCGCTCATCGCGAACGATGGCAGCTTCCCCGCCGCGCCGGTGGATCCGGTGAACCAGGTCGCGCTGATCCAATATACGGGCGGGACGACCGGCACGCCCAAGGGCGCGATGCTGACGCACCAGAATCTGAGCGCCAACGCGCGACAGGTGATGGGCCTCGACCCGCATCCGAACGAGCCCGATCGGATCCTGGGCGTGCTGCCGCTCTTCCACGTCTTCGCCAATACCTGCGTGCTCAACCGGACCGTGCTCAACGGTGGCTGCATCGTGATGCTGCCGCGATTCGACGCTGGCTCGGTGCTGGCGACGATCGACCGCACCAGGGCGACCGCCCTGCCCGGCGTGCCGACCATGTATCAGGCGTTGCTCGACCATCCGAAGCTGAGCGAAACCGATTTCTCCTCGTTGCGGGCCTGCATCTCGGGCGGCGCGCCGCTCGCGGCCGAGCTCAAGGCGAAGTTCGAGGCGGCGACCGGGGCGACCGTGGTCGAAGGCTATGGCCTGTCCGAGAGCGCCGGCGTGATCTCGGCCAATCCCTATGAGGGCGAAGGCAAGTCCGGCACGATCGGCCAGCCGATCCCCGGCACCTATGTCCGCCTCGTCGACAAGGCCGATCCGACCGTCCCGCCGCCGGAAGGCGAGCCGGGCGAGATCGTCGCCGCCGGGCCGCAGATCATGAAGGGCTATTGGAACCGGCCCGAAGCCGATGCGGAGGTGTTCGTGACCGACGCGCAGGGCCGGACCTGGCTGCGCACCGGCGACGTCGGCACGATCGACGCGGACGGGTTCATCAAGATCGTGGACCGGCTGAAGGACATGATCGCCGTTTCCGGCTTCAAGGTCTTCCCGAGCCAGATCGAGGCGGTGCTGCACCACCATCCGGCGGTGAAGGAGGCGATGGTGATCGGCCTGCCCGACGCCTATCGCGGCGAGCAGCCCCGGGCCTATGTGACGCTGAACGATGGCACGGTCGCAACGAGCGAGGAACTGCGCGACTGGCTCAATCCCCAACTCGGCCGGCACGAGCGAGTCGACCAGGTGGTGATCCGGCTGACCATGCCCAAGACGATGATCGGAAAGCTCAGCCGCAAGGACCTGATCGCCGAGGTTATGGCGGAAGCTGCCGCCCGTCCTTGACCCTTCTCGCCCGCCTGCCCCATAGCAGGGCGATGGAGACACCGATCGAAGAGCTGTCGTTCGAGGACGCGCTGAAGGAACTGGAGGCAATCGTCTCGCGGCTGGAAAGCGGCGATGCGCCGCTCGACCAGGCGATCAGCCTGTACGAACGCGGCGACAAGCTGCGGCGGCGCTGCGCCGACCGCCTGGATGCCGCCCAGGCCCGAATCGAGGCGATCCGCCTCGACAGCGAGGGCCGGCCCACCGGCACCCAGCCTTTTGCCGCGGCCTGATCCGATGACCGCCTCCCTTTCGCTGAAGGCCGCGCTCACCCAGGTCGGCGCCGATGTCGACCGCCGGCTCGACGTCCTCCTCGCCATTCCGGGCGATCCGCGCGAGGACCTGTACCGGGCGATGCGCCATGCCGCGATCGGCGGGGGCAAGCGGCTGCGCCCGCTGCTGGCGTTCGCCACCGCGCGGCTGTTCGGCGTGGACCGCGATTGTGCCGGTCGGGCCGGCACCGCGATCGAATGCATCCATGTCTATTCGCTGATCCATGACGACCTGCCGGCGATGGACGACGACGACATGCGCCGCGGCAAGCCGACCGTGCACAAGATCTATGGCGAGGCCACCGCGATCCTGGCAGGCGATTCCCTGCACGCCCTGGCCTTCGAGATCCTCGCCGATCCGGCGACTCATCCCGATCCGTTCGTCCGGAGCGAGCTCGTGCTCGATCTGGCGCGCGCCGCCGGGCCGGCGGGCATGGCGGGCGGCCAGATGATGGATCTGGAAGCCGAGAAATCGAGCTTCGACCTGCCGACCGTCACGCGGCTGCAGGCGCTCAAGACCGGCGCGCTGATCGCCTGCTCGGTCGAGGCCGGCGCGATCCTCGGCCGCGTGCCGCCCGAGGGCCGGACGCCGCTGCGCGGCTATGCACGCGACCTCGGCCTTGCCTTCCAGATCGCCGACGACCTGCTCGACGTCGAAGGCGACGAAGCCGCGGCCGGCAAGAAGCTGCGCAAGGACGAGGGTGCGGGCAAGGAGACCTTCCTGTCGCTGCTCGGGGTCGACCGCGCGCGGGCACAGGCCCGCATGCTGGTCGAGCAGGCGATCCAGCATCTCCACAGCTTCGGGCCCGAGGCCGACCTGCTACGCGACATCGCCCGCTTCACGCTGGAGCGCGACCGATAGGCCGCGCCCGGGGCCGTCGCGCGGCTCGCGGTTCTGGCGGGCGTTCCACGGAATCCCGGGACGGACCGACGGCAACGTGATGCGGCCTTGACACCCGGACCGTGCCCTTTCAGTCCCCCCCTTCTCCCGCGTGCTTGGCAAAGGCTGTCGACATGACCATCCGTACCGGCGTCTATCCCGGCACCTTCGATCCCGTCACGCTCGGGCATATGGACATCATCCGGCGCGGCGCGAAGCTGGTGGACCGGCTCGTCATCGGCGTGACGACCAATCCGTCCAAGTCGCCGATGTTCAATCTCGCCGAGCGCATGGCGATGGTCCAGCGCGAGGTCGCCGGGATCGGCGGCGAAATCCATGTCGTCAGCTTCGATTCGCTGCTGATGGATTTCGCCGAGCGCGAAGGCGCCAGGGTGATCGTGCGCGGCCTGCGCGCCGTCGCGGACTTCGAATATGAATATCAGATGGCGGGGATGAACCAGCAGATCAATCCGCGGGTGGAGACGGTCTTCCTGATGGCCGATGTGTCGCTCCAGCCGATCGCGAGCCGGCTGGTGAAGGAAATCGCGCTCTATGGCGGCCCGATCGACCGGTTCGTGCCGCCGACGGTGGCGATCGACGTGGCCGCGCGGGTCGCGGCGATCGGGCGCAAGGGTTCGTAACCGAATTTCGCCGGCTTGCCACACGAGCGCCACGGTTCGGTCCGATGACCAGCGGGATGTTCAGTTTGGCGCAAGCGGCGATTTGCTCTAAGCGCGCTACCAGGCCCGGAAATCACGGGCCCACGGCTTACGGGGATATGATGCGTTTTATTGTCAGCCTGATCGCGTGTGTATCCGCCCTTCTCCTTGCCGGACCGGCAACCGCGCAGATTCTCGATACCCAGATGGCTGGCCGCAAGCCGGTTCCGTCGGTGACCGATCCGGAGAATCTCCTCTATCTCGACCTGTCCGATGGCGGGCGCGTGATCATCTGGCTGCGCCCCGATGCCGCGCCGATGATGGTCGACCGCGTGAAGACGCTGGTGCGCCAGCATTTCTATGACGGCCTCGCCTTTCACCGCGTGATCGACGGCTTCATGGCGCAGGGCGGCGATCCCAAGGGCGACGGCACCGGCGGTTCGACGCTGCCCGACATGAAGGCCGAGTTCAATTTCCTGCCGCACGTCCGCGGCGCGGTTTCCGCCGCGCGCACGGCCGACAATGAGGACAGCGCGAACAGCCAGTTCTTCATCGTCTTCCAGCCGCGCCTGAGCCTCGACCACAAATATACCGTGTTCGGCCGCGTGATCTCCGGCATGGAATATGTGGACGCGATCCAGCGCGGCGAGCCGCCGGCGAACCCCACCAAGATCCTCCATGCCTATATCGCGGCGGACAATCCCGGGCCGTATGTGGCGCCCCCGCCGCCGCCTGCACCGTCGCTCGATGCGACGCTGACCCTGCCGGGCGTGAAGCCGGCGGCGCCGCTGGTGGTGAAGGCCAAGCCGGCGACCGCCGCGCCCGCCCCCGCGAAGAAGCCGGCGGCCAAGGCGAAGGCCCAATAATCACGCCGCGTTTCGGACTCGTCCGATGAGGGTCGACTTGTTCGACTTCGATCTGCCGACCGATCGCATCGCGCTGCGTCCCGCGACGCCGCGCGATGCGGCGCGGATGCTGGTGCTCGACGGCGATGCGACGCGCGATCTCGGCGTGGCCGATCTCCCCGGCCAGTTGCGCGCGGGCGATCTGCTGGTGTTCAACGATACGCGGGTGATCCCGGCCCAGCTGCTCGGCACGCGCGGCGACGCGAAGATCGGGGCCACGCTGCACAAGCGCGAAGGGCCGCGGCGCTGGCGCGCCTTCGTCCGCAACGCCCGCCGCCTGCGCGACGGCGACGCCATCGATTTCGGCGCGGGCGTCTCGGCCACGGCCGGAGACCGCGCCGAGGATGGCAGCTTCGCCCTCACCTTCGCCGGCGACGAGCCCGTCGAGCTGCTGCTCGAGCGCGCCGGGCGCATGCCGCTGCCGCCCTATATCGCCGCACGCCGCGCCGCCGATGCACGCGACGCGGAAGATTACCAGACGATGTTCGCCGCGGAAAAGGGCGCGGTCGCCGCCCCCACCGCAGCGCTGCACTTCACCCCCGCGCTGATGGCGCGCCTCGCCGATGCCGGGATCAGCCATGCCACGCTGACGCTGCATGTCGGCGCGGGCACCTTCCTGCCGGTGAAGGCCGAGGATACCGACGCGCACCGGATGCACGCCGAATGGGGCCGGATCGATGCCGCCACGGCCGACCGGCTCAACGCGGTGCGCGCCGCCGGCGGCCGGGTGATCGCGGTCGGCACCACCAGCCTGCGCCTCATCGAAAGCGCGGCCGGCGCGGACGGCGTGATCCACCCGTTCGAGGGCGACACGGCAATCTTCATCACCCCCGGCTATCGCTTCCGCGGCGTGGACGGCCTCGTCACCAATTTCCACCTGCCGAAATCCACGCTGTTCATGCTCGTCTCGGCGCTGATGGGGCGGGAACGGATGCAGGCCGCCTATGCCCACGCGATCGCCCAGGGCTATCGCTTCTACTCATATGGGGACGCGTCCCTGCTGCTTCCTTGAAAGGGGTTTTGGTGCGGGGCTGACGGATGCCTGGCGAAAGGCCTGTGGTCGGAGCATCGCATTCGTAATGCGGGGGTCATAGGCTCGGGTCTTGTAAACCCATACCGAGGCTAGTCTTACATTTGATCCAACCGAATTATAGCAAGATTACGGAGACTATTTGTTGGTTTTTCTTGCTTGTTGCAGGCCCAATACCATTGACAGCGCGCGCTAAAGAGATTTCCTGCAAACGAATCACTCCATTACGCAATAAAAAAGACAGCCTACTTCGTTGAAGTGAGGCCGCACGCAGAAATAACCAAAATGACTATATTTCTACTCCAAAGTTTATCTCTATATTTCTGAAGCGACTAGTTGACCGGAGCAGGAGCATTCGCCAGTTTTGTCGCTCGCAGTGAAGCGACGAGTCGCCGTCGATTCACTTCGCCGGGAGGGAATGCGAATGAGCAAGCGGTGGCTGGTGCCGATGTGGTCTGTGCTGATCGCCTTTCTGCTCGGTGTGCCATCGTCAGCGCAGGAGACGATCACATATACCTATGATTCGCTCGGGCGTCTGGTCACGTCGTCAGTCTCGGGCGGTCCGAATAATGGAACGCAAACAGGTACGACTTTTGATCCAGCGGACAATCGTGCGACTTATGCGGTAACTAACGCACCTGCGCCATCGTCGTTCGCGATCGGCAATGCGACCGCGGTGACCGAAGGCGGGACGCTGACGTTCACCGTCACCCGGACAGGTTCGACCGCAGGCACCAACGCGGTCAACTTCGCGACCGCGAACGGTACGGCGACCGCGGGTAGCGACTATACCGCGCAATCGGGCACGCTGACATTTGCCCCGGGTGAGACGAGCAAGCCGATTCAGATTCAGACAACCCCCGACACGACGGTCGAATCTGCCGAGACCGTGCTGGTGAACCTCTCCTCACCGACTGGCGGGGCGACGATCACAACGGCGCAAGGCACGGGAACGATCAACGACGATGACGTCTCATTCGCGATCGGCAATGCGACCGCGGTGACCGAGGGCGGGACGCTGACCTTCACCGTCACCCGGACGGGATCGACCGCAGGCGCCAACGCGGTCAACTTCGCGACCGCGAACGGTACGGCGACCGCGGGTAGCGACTATACCGCACAATCGGGCGCGCTGACATTTGCGCCGGGTGAGATGAACAAAGCTATCGCCGTATCGACGATAGACGACAGCGTAGTCGAATCTGCCGAGACGGTGCTGGTGAATCTGTCGTCACCGACCGGCGGGGCGACGATCACCACGCCGCAGGGTTCGGGAACGATCACCGATAATGATGTCGCGCCGCCGTCGTTCGCGATCGGCAACGCGGTCGCGGTCGCGGAGGGCGGAAGCTTGACGTTCACAGTTACCAAGACCGGGACGACCTTGTCTTCCTACTCGGTCAACTACGCGACGGCTGGCGGAACAGCGACCTCGGGCACCGACTTCACCGCGACATCTGGGACGCTGACGTTCCTCGCGCCGCAGACGACTAGGACAATCACAGTTGCGACAATCGACGACAGCGCGATCGAGGCCGACGAGACGGTGCTGGTCAACCTTTCCTCGCCAACCGGCGGCGCGACGATTACTACCGCGCAAGGTATAGGATCGATCGCCAACAACGACACTACCAACCTTCCGCCCGTGACCAACGCCGACACGACGTCGTTCAACTGCAGCGTGTATCAAACAGTCAATCTCGTTGCGAATGACACCGATCCCGAAAACAATCTTCCGCTAACGCTTGTTTCAATCAACAATTATGGCGGCCTCGTCTCGGCGGAAGTGTCTAGTACAACCTCAGCGACTATCGGCGTTACATCACCGGGAACTTATCATTTTACTTATGTCGTGAGCGACAGCCTCGGCGCCACAGCTTCTGGCAACCTCACCGCAACGGTGGGCGGACTTGAATCGCAATGCGTCCAGTTCTGATCGATATCGAAAATCATATGAAGAGAGCCTTATCCAGGGGCGTTTCGTTGGCTTCTGAAACAACACGCCCTGATCGAAACACGATCCTGTTGACGAAGCTGGATGCGCCAGCCGTTCAGCCAACGACCGGAACCTTGAGAGGCGATCTCGTTCATTTGAGGGAGGCGATATGAAGTTCTATCTGGCCGCAGTAGTTGCAATGTGCGGGGTCGCCTGGAGTGCGCCCGCCAGAGCGGATTGCCTTGCGCGCCCGTTGCCCGACGAAGCCGGCGGCAAGAGGTCGGTAACGGTCGCAGTGCCCTCATCGGAGGTCGGCGATTATGTGGCAAAAGGGTACGTGCCCGCCGTCTGCGCCTCGGCAGACAAAGCCGCTTATCGCGATGAGATCTGCAAGCTGCAGGCCTCCGGCAACAGCGCAGTGCAGCAGCGAATCGAAGAAGTATTTGGCATGCCGGCGGCACGCGTTTGCAACTCGGCCAAACTCGAAGCGGGGGTGACGGTGACCGCTCCAAGCCCCGACACGAGCAACTCTCCTTAGAAGGCCGTTTCAGGGTCGGCCTGCGCAAGGAAGCGCCTGTGCCAAATAAATCGAGACTACGGGGGTGAGAATGGCAAAGTTTCTGCGCGCTTGCACGTTCCTGGCAATGCTATTGCTGACGCTGCCTGGCGCTGAAGCTCGCGCGCAATCGGTTACCGCTCCGTCAGCGCCGGTGCGCTCGTCGGTTGATGAGCGCGGCGTCGATCTGCTGACGGGCAATCTCAATCTTGACGATCCTGAAATTTCGATTGGGACCGGCGACAATGGCCTGGCCCTCGTCCGGCACTGGAGAGGCACATGTTGCTGGATCGACAATTATTACATGGTGGCTGGAGTGGCGGCCAATGGCGCGACCGCCGCAGTAGAGATAGATCGGACACTTCACACCTTCTCGCTAGTCGGTGGAGTATTGACATCCGATCAAAGGGACGGATCTACCATATCTTACGACAGCTCATCCATTACCTTCACCGACAGAGATGGAACGATATTCTATTTCGATAGAACGATCATGGCAAACTCCGCCAGTTACAAGGGAACATCTGGCTCTGTCGGAACACTGATAACGCGAATTGATGGGAGTAAAACGCGCCTGACCTATAAAAGGTCATCGTATGTTGCGGCGGGAGTCACTTTTTATGTGGTTCGATTACAATCGGTCAATAATTCCTTCGGTTATCAGCTGAAGTATAGTTACGCGAACAACACGTTATCGTCCACGACGGTTGATGATTGGGCGCGGATCAGCGACGTGATGACAATCAACGGTACCATAGATTATTGCGATCCGAGTGCCGATACATGTTCGCTCACCCAGACATGGCCTCATGTGTCTTATAGCGTGAGCGGAAATGTCGAAACGGTGACCGATCCGGAACTTCGGACAAAGAGCTACACCACCGACGTTTACAGCGGCAACAAAAGATTGGTCGGAATTCGATGGCCCGGCCTCAGCAGCGATAATTTAAATTACGCTTATGATATGCAATTCCGCGTCACAAGCCTGACTCAGTCAGGATACTCAACCCCCTGGGCTTACTCTTATTCCGGAGATTACTCACAGACAACTGTGTCCATAACGTCCCCATCCATTCCTACGCCGCGCGTCGCGCTGGTTTACAACCAGAGTATGTTAATCTCCATAACGGATGAAAATAGTAATAAGACAACCTACGGATATGACGGCTTTTCTCGCTTGAATGGGTACTACCTCCCAGAAAATACTTCTTCTTTCGGCAGCGTCGCTTGGATTATGGACAGTCGCGGAAACAAGACACAAGTTGTAAGACGCAAGAAGGACGGAACTTCACCGGTTTCGACTTATGCCACCTATCCGACGACCTGCACGAGTCTGGCGACCTGCAATAAGCCCATCTCCACCACCGATGCCAACGGCAACGTCACCAATTACTATTACAACGCCAATGGGACGCTCGACTACGTCCAGGCGCCAGCCCCGACAACGGGCGCGGCTCGACCCGAAGTGCATTATGCATATGCGTCGTCACAGGCGTGGTTCAAAAATGCCACTGGAAGCGTCGTCGCATCGCCTGACACGGTGTCAATGCCAAGCAGCATCACGACCTGCGTCACCGGAGCCTGGCCGTGTGCCGCCGCCAGTCAATCGGTAACGTCATATGCCTATTATAATGGTCCGACGGTAACAAACCTGCTGTTGCAATCGACCACGACGGCGTCAGGCGCGGGAACACCGAGCGCGACCACCTCTTATGCGTACGATTCGATCGGAAACCGGATTACGGAAACCGACCCCAATCTGGCTGCGACCACCAGCACCTACAATGCGAACCGCGAATTGACGTCTGTCATCAGCCCTGATCCGGACGGCACGGGGCCGCGCCAGCGCCGTGGGATCACCCAGCATTATGCAGCGACCGGGCTGGTCGACTCGCAGGCCGTCGGCACCGTCAGTTCCGGCGGCACCTTCACCGCGCTGCAGTATCTGTTGGCGACCTATGATTCGGCCAACCGCAAGACAACTACCCGCTTGAATGACGGCAGTGTCGACATCTCGCTCACGCAATTTGGCTACGATGCCGCTGGGCGGCTGCAATGCACTGCGTTGAGAATGACGGTCTCGGTCTATGGCGCCTTACCCTCCGCCTGCACCCAAAGCACATCGGCCAACAGCGACAGGATCACAAAAATCGATTATGAAAATGCCGGCCTTCCCAGCACGATCTATTCCGGTGTTGGCACGTCCCTGGTCCGCAATGAAATCCACTACACCCACACGCCCGACGGTCTTGTGCAGACGCTGACGGACGCCAATGGCAACGTGACCACCTATGAATATGACGGCTATGACCGGCTGGCGAAAACACGGTTTCCCAATCCGACGGGCGGTGGAAGCTCGACCACCGACTATGAGCAGTTAGGCTACGATGCCAACGACAACGTCACCAGCCGGACGCTGCGGGACGGGACGTCGATCGCCTTTCTCTACGATGGTCTCAACCGGATGACCACCAAGACGCTTCCCAATAGCGAGGCGGGGGCGAGCTACACATATGATCTGGCGGGTCACGTGTTGACCGCGACGCAAGGCACCGCCATCTCCTATTCCTGGGACGCGCTGGGACGGCTGACGAGCGAGACGCAGCCGTTTGGAACTCTCAGCTATCTGTATGATCCTGCGGGCAATCGTACGCGAACGACATGGCAGGACGGATTCTATGCTACCTACACATATGACAAAACCAACCAGTTGACCGCGATCAACGAAAACGGTTCAGCCATGCTGGCGACGTTCGCTTATGACGATCTCGGCCGACGCGAGACCCTTACCCGTGGCAACGGCGTGGCTACGACCTACAGCTACGACTCGGTATCGCGGCTGGCGGGATTGATAAACGACCTTGCCGGGACGGCGGACGATCAGAACGTGACGTTCGGCCATAATCCGTCGGGACAGATCACCTCGACGACGCGGTCGAATACCAACTATGCGTTCATCGGCTATGTCGGCGTGAATCGACCCTATGCAGCCAATGGACTGAACCAATATACCAGTGCGGGCGGCGCAACCTTTGGTTATGATGGGCGCGGCAACCTGACGAGCTCCGTGACGACCCTGGGCACCTCGACATATGGCTATACGTCCGAGAATTTGCTCAAGACCAATTCCGGCGGAATCTCGCTCTATTACGATCCGGCAGGGCGCTTGATCGAATATGACACCAGTATCTCGACGCGGTTGATGTATGACGGCGGCCAGATCGCGGCCGAAATTGCCAATCCATCGGGCGCGATCACCAAGCGTTATGTGTTCGGGCCGGGTGCGGACGAACCGCTGGTCGAATATGATGCCTCAGGTGCAAAAACCTGGCTGGTCGCCGATGAGCGTGGATCGATCGTTGCCCGGACGGACGCATCCGGCGCAGCCACCGTCAGGAACAGCTATGACGAGTACGGCATCCCTGCCTACACCAATATCGGGCGGTTCCAGTACACCGGGCAAGTATGGCTCCCTGAACTCGGATTGGCCTATTTCAAGGCGCGCATTTACTCCCCCCCGCTCGGCCGGTTCATGCAGACAGACCCGATCGGATACGCTGATGGAATGAACTGGTACAATTATGCCGGTGCCGACCCCGTCAATGGCAGCGATCCGACTGGCTTGGCTGAATGCCCATATTGCCTTCCACCCATCAGCCTTCCTGGCGGGACGAGCCAGCCGGACGGCAACTCTGGCCCGAGCTATGGCCCGCCCGATAATTCGGGGCGTTGGGATTTCGGCGGCCAGAGCGCATTGTCCGCACTGCTAAGAAATCATCCTGTGCTGACATATGGAGCGGCGGTTCCTGCGCCGCAAAGGGACCAAGGCTGTCCGCAAGGGCGACGGGTTCAATTTAGCGCTGGAGTCGGCGCCGCGTTGGCGGCGATAATTCCTGGCGGGACTCTCGGTGGAAATATCACGCTTTCGATTCCCGCTGGAGGCTTGGGCAATGGCAGATGGCGTGGCATCCAAATCGGGTTTGTTGCGACACAGTCTCTAACAGCCGGCTTTGGCGCCTTTGCAGGTGCAGGACCCACAGGCGGCGTCAACTTCTCGGATACCCCGCTCCAGACGGGGGTGATTCCGGCAAGCCACGTTGATGTTGAAGGCGGTTGGGGGGCTTCGGGAAGCGTCGGAATTGATTTGCCTTCCAATAACGGCGGCTCATCCTCGGCGTCCGCTTCGCTTCCTACGTTTAAGCCGAGCTTGGGTTTCGGTGCGTACGCGGGATACGGCAAGTCATGGACAGAGACATACGCTTGGTCCCCGTTTGGATGCTAGCTCTTAGGATAAAACTATGAGAAACTCTTCGGAATATTTCCGCACTATTGAGCGGATCACGATATTTGGATGCTGGTCGATTGGTGTTCTGAGTCTCTCTGTGCTGGCGCTGGCAATAGCAAATCACATTGGGCGCCTAGGATTAAATTTGGACTACGAACACGCTTGGATATTAATTATTGTAGCTTCGACTTGCGCGATGGTGCGTATAGTTTTGGCCGGCTTTGCCTCGATGATTAAATACTAGCCGCAAAATGGGTGCCCTAAATCAAGTAGTATTCTAGCATGGCTTCCGCATGGTGGCGGGATTACCGGCGGTGTCGCCGGATCAATTGGATTGCCTAAGGTTGCTGGTGCAGCCGTTCAGGGATCGCTGGGCATCGGTGGTTTCCTTGACAACAACAGGCGTCCGACGGTCGCCGCCTTTAATACTACAGGAGCGGCGGCTAATGCTGGAAACTGCGCCGCGGACTCCCCATCGCAGAACTCACTTGGTGTTTTACTCGGCTCTATCAGCCGCGGAGTTTCCCGCTTTCTCACCAATGCCCAGTCAAAGAGGCAACTATCTGGGCCGTTCACGACACGCACGCTTGATGTCGGAGTTGGCCCATATCAGGTAAGCGTTTCTTTATCGACCGGCGGCGGAATTTGGCAGCTATCTTTCAATCCTCCTTGGCGCGGGCCTCATTTTCGGCGCTTCGCATTCCACGATTACTACTACAATAACGGATTCTGGTATAGACTGCTATTGAACTATGGGATACTAATGAGGTTATATTTCATGAATTAACTTAGATCATCTTACGGTATTTGTGATGTTATTTTCTGTAATACTATTTATTGCAG
>CAISGR010000255.1 GCA_903884945.1 uncultured bacterium | reverse complement strand
CGCCCCTGACGTTCGACTGGCAGGGCGCCTGACGGCGGCTTGCCTTCGGTAAGTCGGCTATCCTATCGGGCGCGTCGTTCGATTACCTTCAGATAGGTATCGAGCACCGCCTGATTGATCGTTTCCCAGAGATAGCCTGCAGCCTTGGCATGGCCGGCCTGTCCCGCCGAAAGACGGAAGGCATCGTCCTCGCAAAAGCGCTGCAATGCATCGGCATAGCCCTGGATATCGGTCGGATCGACGATCAAGCCGGTCACGCCGTCATCGATCAGCCCCACCGCGCCCGAGGCACGGGCGGCGACGACCGGCACCTGCGCGGCCATGGCCTCAAGCGTCACGTTCCCAAACGTCTCAGTTACGCTTGGATTGAAGAACACGTCCATCGAGGCAACGGCGCGGCCCAGATCGTCGCCCGTCTGGAAACCGGCAAACACGGCATCGGGGATTTCCTTCGCAAACCAGTCGCGCGCCGGCCCTTCGCCGACCACCAGCGTCTTGTGGCGCACGCCGCGCATGTCGAGCGCGTGCATTGCCTGGGCGAAGACGTCGAGGCCCTTTTCCTTCACCAACCGGCCGAGAAAGCCGACGGCGATCTCGTCATCCGCGATGCCGAGGCTCCGCCGCCATTCCAGGCTGCGCCGCGACGGATTGAAACGGTCATGGTTCACGCCGCGCGACCAGCGCGTGATTGACGTCTCGACGCCCCAGTCGCGGAGAATCTCGCCCATCATCTGGCTTGGTGCCAGCACCTCATCGACGTTCGAATAGAATTTCTTCTGGAGGCTGATCATGATCGGCTCGAGAAAGCCGATGCCATAATAGCGGACATAGGTCTCGAAGCGCGTATGATAAGATGCGACCACCGGGATGCCGTGCGTCCGGCCGTAGCGGACGGCCGCGTGTCCCAGCAGGTCGGGCGCGGAGACATGGATCAGGTTGGGTGCGAACGCGTCGACATCCTGCCGGACCCTGGCTGGCATACCCCAGGCGAGCTTGTATTCGTCGCGACCGCCCGGCAGCTTTACCGATGGGACGCTGACGAGGTCGCCGGTCGGCGGGAAGGCGGGGCGGCGGCTGGTGGGCGAATAGATTCGTACCTTCGCGCCCCGCTTCAGCAGGTGGCCGACGAGAAGATTGAGGGTCTGGTTCGCGCCGTCGCGGGTGTAATTGTAATTGCCGCTGAACAGCGCCACGCGAAGATCGGTCGCTTGCATGCCGCGCGCATAGACCTCCCGGACCCAAACGCCAATCTTTGTGCGACACTGGCGGGGATGAAAGCGGATGCGCGCAGCCCTACGTTGCGCGCGAAGGAGGCCCTCATGACCAATCTGTCCGAGTTCCCGATCACGCAGCGCTGGCCGGCCGAGCATCCCGATCGCATCCAACTCTACTCGCTGCCAACGCCGAATGGCGTAAAGGCCTCGATCATGCTTGAGGAGACCGGGCTGCCCTATGAGCCGCATCTCGTCGATTTTGCACAGGACGACCAGAAGTCGCCTGCGTTCGTCTCGCTCAATCCCAATGGCAAGATTCCGGCAATGATCGACCCCAATGGGCCGGGCGGCAAGCCGTTGCCCCTGTTCGAAAGCGGCGCGATCCTGCTTTATCTTGCCGACAAGACGGGCAAGTTCATTCCGACTGATGCCGCGGGGCGCTGGGAAGCGATCCAGTGGGTGATGTTCCAGATGGGCGGCGTGGGCCCGATGTTCGGCCAGCTTGGATTCTTCAACAAATTCGCAGGGAAGGACTGGGAGGACAAGCGCCCGCGTGATCGCTACGCGGCTGAGGCGAAGCGCCTGCTCGGCGTCATGGACGGGGTTCTCGCCGGGCGGGACTGGTTCCTCGGGGCCGATTATACGATCGCCGACATTTCGATGCTAGGCTGGGTGCGCAATCTCATCGGCTTTTATGAGGCGCGCGAACTCGTTGGCTTCGATGATTTTGCCAACGTTGCCGGCTGGCTGGAGCGTGGCCTCGCGCGGCCGGCGGTCCAGCGTGGGCTGAACATTCCCGCGCGCCCGGCTTGAAGGGGCGCTTGATGGAAGTTTTTGTTCCCCTCTCGTTCTCTTTGCGCTAGGTCTGCGCTCCATGGCAAAACCACAGAAGCGCTATGTCTGCCAGGCGTGCGGATCGGTCTCGAATCGCTGGGCCGGCCAGTGCGCCGACTGCGCGGAATGGAACACCCTGGTCGAGGAGATCGGAGGCACCGTAACTCCCTTCCAGGCCAAGCATAACCTGCAATCGGGCGGCCGATCGGTCACGATGGTCAGCCTAGATGCGGAGATTGCGCTCCCGGCGCGGATGCCAAGCGGCATTGCTGAGTTCGACCGGGCCCTTGGCGGCGGCTTCGTCGAAGGTTCGGCGACGCTGATCGGCGGTGATCCCGGCATCGGCAAGTCGACGCTGTTGTTGCAGGCGGCAGCGAAGATGGCGCTGGCCGGGCTGCCCGTTGCTTATGTCTCGGGCGAGGAGGCGGCCGATCAGGTGCGGTTGCGCGCGCGTCGGCTGGGGCTCGGCAACGCTCCGGTGCAACTCGCGGCGGCGACGTCGACCCGCGATATTCTGACCACCCTCGGGCAGGGACGGCCCCCGGCGCTGCTGGTCATCGATTCGATCCAGACAATGCATTCGGACCTGATCGAGGGCGCGCCCGGCACGGTCAGCCAGGTTCGCGCCTCGGCGCAGGAACTGATCCGCTTCGCCAAGGAGCGCGGGACGGCGGTGGTGCTGGTCGGTCACGTTACCAAGGACGGCAGCATCGCCGGCCCGCGCGTGCTTGAGCACATGGTCGATACCGTGCTCAGCTTCGAGGGGGAACGCAGCCATCAATATCGCATCCTCCGGGCGATCAAGAACCGTTTCGGCGGGACCGACGAGATCGGTGTGTTCGCGATGGTTGCCGAGGGGCTCACCGAGGTGTCGAACCCGAGCGCCTTGTTTCTTACCCAGCGCGACGAGGGGGTGACGGGGACGACGGTGTTTCCAGCATTGGAGGGCACGCGCCCGGTGCTGGTCGAAATCCAGGCGCTGGTGGTGCGCCTTGCCAGTGGCGCGACACCGCGTCGGGCGGTCGTCGGCTGGGATTCGGGCCGGCTTGCCATGGTGCTGGCGGTGCTGGAGGCGCGCTGCGGCCTCAGCTTCTCCTCCTCCGAAGTCTATCTCAATATCGCCGGCGGTTACCGCGTGCAGGATCCCGCGGCGGACCTCGCTGTCGCGGCCGCATTGATTTCGGCGCTGTCCGAACGGCCGGTGCCGATCGACGCAGTCGCCTTTGGCGAGATCGCGCTATCCGGGGAGATCAGGCCCGTTGCTCATGGCGCTTTGCGTCTTAAGGAAGCCGGCAAGCTTGGCTTCGAACGCGCGCTGGTGCCCGCCGCGGTCGCGAGCGAGAGAAGTGCGTTGAAACTTTCCGGCTTCCGCACGCTCGGCAGTTTCGTTGACCATATGTTGGGGCGCGGGTAGCGACTGTCAGGATCGTCGCCACATAGGCGACCAATGACAATCCCGTTCGTGCGAACGGGATCGAGACGGGTTTGCGCGCACCATGGGTCTGACTGCACTCGACATCCTCGTTCTGCTCGCGATCGGCGGCTCGGCCGTGCTCGGGCTCATGCGCGGTTTCGTGACTGAGATTCTGTCGCTGTTCGCCTGGGTCGCGATCGTGTTTGCGATCAAGCTGTTCCATACCCCGCTGACGCACCTGCTGTCGGGCTCGGTGGGTACGATCACCGGCGCGGCGGTGCTGGCTTTCGCGCTCATTGCAGGCGTTACCTATTTCGGCGGACGCGCAGTTGCCGGCGCGCTTGGTTCGCGCACTCGCGATTCGATCCTGGGGCCGGTAGACCGCGCACTCGGCTTCGGTTTCGGCGCGCTGAAGGGCCTGATCCTTGCCAGCCTCGCTTTCCTGCTCGTCGCGCTGATGACCGACACCATGAGCGGGGGTCCCACCCATCGGCCGGAATGGCTCACCACGGCCAGGACCTATCCCTTGCTCAACGCGACCAGCGCGAGCATCGCCGACTTCGTCGATCGTCGCCGCAAGGGGCAGCCGGTATTCGGGCCTGCCGGCAACGTCACCGAAGCGACCAATGCGAGCGAGGCACGCCGATGAACGCACCGCTCTACAACAGCGAGATCCTGCGCCTTGCCGCGACGATTCCGCATCATGAACGCCTGGCGGATCCGATGGGGACATCGGAGAAGCGTTCACCGATCTGTGGCAGTCGCGTGACCGTCGACGTGAATGTCGACGCAGACGGGCGGGTCAGCGAAGTCGGCCTGCTGGTGCGCGCGTGCGCGCTCGGGCAGGCGTCCTCTTCGCTGCTGGGTGCGAGCGTGATCGGCAAGTCGCCAGAGGAACTGGGCGCTGCCCGCGATGCGTTGACCGCCTGGCTGGCCGGAACGGGGCCGTTGCCCGATTGGCCGGGTTTCGCGCTGTTCACCCCGGCGCTGCCGCACACGGCACGGCACGCATCGATCCGCCTCGCATTCGAGGCGGCAGCCGAGGCAGCGGAAGCGGCGCGCCGGTGAGCGAGTCGCTGCTCTTCGATGCAGTGATGATGCTCGGCTTCGGGCTTGTCTTCGTCCTCATCTTCCGCCGCTTCGGGCTGGGTGCGACGCTCGGCTATCTCGTCGCCGGCGCCCTTGTAGGACCGCAGGGACTCGGGTTGGTCGGCGGGGCGGAGGCGAAGATCGGCGTGGCGGAACTCGGCATTACATTGCTGTTGTTCATCGTCGGGCTTGAGCTCAACCCGCAGCGGCTATGGCGGCTGAAGAAGGAAATCTTCGGGCTCGGTCTCATGCAGGTCGTGCTGTGCGGCATCGCGGTATCGGGTGTCGTCTGGGTCATCACCCAGTTCACACCTGCCGCTGCGCTGGCGCTTGGCCTGCCGCTCGCATTGTCCTCGACTGCGCAGGTCTTGCCGATGCTGCAATCGGCGGGTCGGCTGCGCACGCCGTTTGGCGAGCGCGCCTTTTCGATCCTGCTGTTTCAGGATCTGTCGATTGTCCCGCTGATCACCATCGTCACGGTCCTCTCACGCAACCCCGCCGACGCACAGGGGCCGCCCGGATGGCAATTATTCGCCTATACGGTGCTGGCGGTCGCCGGGCTGATCCTCGTGGGGCGCTACGCATTGCGCCCGCTGTTCCGGATCATCGGCAACCTGGGCGAACGCGAGATGTTCGTCTTCGCTGGCCTGTTCACCGTCATCGCCGCCGCCGCGGTGATGGAGGCGCTGGGCCTGTCGACCGCGCTCGGCGCGTTCGTTGCCGGCGTGATGCTGGCGGACAGTCCCTATCGGCATGAGCTGGAGGCTGATGTCGAGCCGTTTCGCTCGATCCTGCTCGGCCTCTTCTTCCTTGCGGTCGGCATGATGCTGAACCTTCATGCCATCGCCGAACGGCCCTTCTTCGTAATCGGCATGGCGCTCGCGCTGATCGTTACCAAATTGGTGATCATCATGGGCATTGGCCTGCTCTTCAAGATGACATGGCGCGGCGCGCTCGCGCTCGGCCTGCTCCTCAGCCAAGGCGGCGAGTTCGGCTTCGTGCTGTTCGCCCAGGCCCAGAAGGCGATGCTGATCGAGCCGGAGGCGGCCAGCCTGTTCGGCGCGATCGTCACGCTCTCGATGGCCACCACGCCGTTCCTGATGCGCGCGACCCAGCGGATCCGCACGGAACCCGACAAGGACGGCGGAACACGCGAGGGACCCATGTCCGATGGGGCGAACGCGTTGATCGTTGGCTATGGGCGGTTCGGTCAGACGGTCGGTCAAATGCTGATCGCGCAAGGCATCCCGGTTACCCTGATCGATACCGATATCGAGATGATCGACGTCGCCGCCAATTTCGGCGCCAAGGTCTATTATGGCGACGGCACGCGGCTCGATCTGCTCCGTCAGGCCGGTGCGGGCGAGGCTGAACTGATCCTGTTCTGCATGGACGGCGACCAGATCACCGTCGAACTGGTCGAGGCGGTCCATGATGCCTTCCCCAAGGCGGCGATCTTCGTGCGGACCTTCGACCGGCGCGCCCTGATCAAGCTCAAGGGCGCCCCGGTTGCCGGGGCGGTGCGCGAGGTGCTCGAGTCGGCGGTAAGGATGGCGCGGCTGGCGATGGCGAGCCTCGGCGTCGATGAAGAGGAGATCGCGCGCACCGAGGATATGTATCGCGCTCGCGACAAGGAGCGGCTCAAGGCACAGGTGGAGGCGGGCGACATCCGCGCCGCCGTGGACCGCATGATAACCCAGCCGGTCCGCGGCGAGAATGCCCCGTGAAGAACCGGTCCCTTCGCGCACGCGTCGGGTTCGCTCTTGCGGGTTGGAAAGCTGCATGGACGCGCGAGAGCAGTTTCCGGACCCAGGTCTGGTGTGCGCTTGCGGCACTGGCCGGGCTCGCAGTCATGAAGCCGCCACCCTATTGGTGGGCGCTGGTTGTCGTGACCTGCGCACTGGTGCTGGCGCTGGAACTGATCAATTCCGCACTCGAGGGGCTGATCGACCTGCTCCATCCCGCGATCCACCCCGAGATCAAGGTGATCAAGGATATGCTCGCCGGTGCCGTGCTCATGATCAGCTGCGCGGCGGTGATTATCGTGCTCATTATGGCGCTCGCCTATGTCCTGGCATCGCTGCATGCGCTGGAAACATGAGGAGCCCTCAATGAACTGGATCATGATCTGCGCAGCCCTGTCGGGGGCGCTTGCCGTTGCCGCCGGGGCATTCGGCGCGCACGGCGCGAGCGGTGCCGCGGCCGAATGGCTGAAGACCGGCGCGCATTATCAGCTGATTCATGCGGTTGCTGCGCTGGTAGCGCTGAAGCTTGAGGTGAAAGGACCCGCGTCGCTCTTCCTGCTTGGCGGAGCAATCTTCGCCGGAACGCTCTATCTCATGGCGTTGGGGCTGCCGAAATGGCTCGGCGCGATCACACCGGTCGGCGGCGCGCTGCTGATCGCCGGATGGTTGTGGTTCGCCTGGGCCGGCACCGGGCGCCCCTGAGCGCCGTTCACCCGCCTGACGCCATGCTATCGATTCTTGTCGAGGAAGGCTGCTACGGAAGCCAGGTCGACCGTCTTGTCGAGAAAGGTCCGGCCGATCCCACGCGCCAGCAGGAAGGGGAGGGTGCCGGCATCCATCTTCTTGTCATGCAGCATATGGTCGACGAGTGTCGCGCCATCGGCGTCGATTCGGGCCGCAGCCACACCGTCCGGAAGGCCTACGGAGCGGAGGTGTGCTGCAACGCGCTCGGCATCCTGCCCCGAGGCGAGGCCCTGCGTCGCCGAATAGGCGAACGCCAGCGCCATGCCAGCGGCAACTGCCTCGCCGTGCAGCAGTCGATCGGAAAACCCGGCCTCGGCCTCCAACGCGTGGCCGAACGTATGCCCGAGATTGAGCAGCGCGCGCATGCCCGTAGTTTCGCGCTCGTCGGCCGCGACGATCCGCGCCTTGGCGGAAACCGAGTGCGCAATGGCATAGTCGCGGGCAGCCGGATCGCCGGCGAGCAAGGCTGCGGCGTTCGCCTCGCACCACTGGAAAAATGCGAAATCGTCGATCAGGCCGTATTTGACCACTTCCGCATAACCGGCGCGCACCTGGCGTAGCGGCAGCGTATCGAGCACCTGCGGATCGATCAGCACCAGCGCGGGTTGGTGAAAGGCCCCGATCAGGTTCTTGCCGGCGCGCGAATTGATCGCGGTCTTTCCCCCGACCGACGAATCGACCTGTGCGAGCAGGGTCGTGGGGATCTGCACGAAGCCGCAGCCGCGCTTTAGGATCGCCGTCGCAAAGCCGACAAGGTCGCCGATCACGCCGCCGCCGAGCGCGATGACATGGTCGCCACGTTCGATTCCCAGATCGAGCAACCGGTCGGTCAGCTGCTCGAGCGTCGCCCAGCTTTTCGATCCTTCGCCCGGCGCGAGTATGATGGCCTCGCTCGTCACATTGGTGGCCGCCAGTGAGGCCTGCAGAGTCGCGAGATGCGGCAGGACATTCGCATCCGTGACGATCGCCATGGTGCGGCCCCGCGCCAGTGGTGCGAGCCGTTCGCCCGCCCGCGCCAGAAGCCCCGCCTCGATCACCACCTCGTAGCTGCGCGCGCCGAGGGACACGGTGATGCTGGTCATTGCTCCAGGGCTTTCAGTATCGCGTTCACGGTGGTCTCGTGCGGCGCGTGGTGGCTGGGAACGCGAATCGGCGCCAGCGCGTAGATCGGATTGCGCACTTTCGCCAGTTCGTCGAGCACTACCCGGGGGTCCTTGCCGCGCAACAGGGGGCGCGTGTCGCGCCGCCCCACGCGATCCGCAAGAACGGCGGGGTTGGCATCCAGCCAGATCGCCAGCGCCTGCTCAAGGATCAGCGCCCGCGTCTCGCTGTTGATGAAGGCGCCGCCGCCCGTCGCGATCACCTTGGGCACGCCGTCGATAAGCCGGGCGATGACACGGCGTTCGCCGTCGCGGAAATGCGCCTCGCCGAATCGCTCGAAAATATCCGGGATCGACATGCCGGCCGCGGCCTCGATCTCCGAATCGGCATCGACAAACGGCAGATGCATCCGCGTGGCGAGGCGGCGGCCGACGGTCGACTTGCCGGCGCCCATCAGGCCGACGAGTACGATCGGCGGGCCGGTCCAGTCCGGTTTGGGGGTGTGTCTTTGCAACATGGAAACGGGGGCTATACAGCGAGCCCGCGTGTCGGGCAAAAGGCGCGCGCAGCCGATTTTCCCAAGCTTGCACAAGGTTTGCTCATGTCCCGTTCGCTTATTGCGCTCATCGTCATCCTGATCGTGGTGATCGGGGGGCTGTTCGTCCTTTCCGGACGGGCGCACGAGAAGCCGCTTACCCGTGTCGAGAAGGTTGTCCCGCTTGCGAATCTCTCGAACTAGCGTCGCGCTCGGCGCGGTCGCCGCGGTCATTGTCGCAGCGGGGCTACCCGCGCTCGGGCAGGACAAGCCGGAATCTCTCCTCCCGCCCGGCTTTGCCGATCCCGTGGCGACTCCAACGCCCGCGCCGACGGCTGCCCGACCCACATCTCCCGGCCCTGCGGCGACCAGCTCCGCGCCGCTGCCGGACGGCAGCCTGCCGACGCCGGTCGCGTCGGCGACACCCGAGGCGCCGGTTCCGGTCGATCCGGCTGTGCTCGCGCGCTACGACATGCCTGATTACGCGCGCCGTTCGCTTGCATCGGTCGGTCCGGTCGTGCCCGCCGGCGGTGGCCTGTCGCCGCGGGCGTTCGGTAATGCCAACGGGCTCTATCTCGAATCGCTGATGCGGCGTCTCGACACGCCGATCGCCTCGCGCTGGCTCTCGATCGCGCTCCGCCGAGCCCTGGTATCGCGCCTGGATACGCCACCTGGCGTGAACGGCGCCGATTTCGCGGCGGAGCGCGCCTGGCTGCTGCTGCGCATGGGCGAATCGGTTGCGGCGCGGGGCGTGGTGCAAAGCGTCGATTCGGACAACTACACGCCCAAGCTCTACGAGATCGCGATGCAGGCCGCGCTGGCGACCGGGGATCCGGCGGCGTTGTGTGCCGTTGCCGATGGCGGCGCCGATCTGCGCCGCGAGCGTGGCTGGGTGCTGGCGCGGGCGATGTGCGCCGGGCTCGCCGGGCAGCCGGGCAAGGCGCAGCCGATGATCGCGTCGGCGCGCAAGTCCGGACTCGCAAGTGGTATCGACCTGCTGCTGGCGCAGAAGGTTGCCGGCACGGGCGCGAGCGGCCGGCAGGCGGTGACGATCGAATGGGATGGCGTGGACCGGCTGACCGCCTGGCGCTATGGCTTGGCCACCGCCACGGGCGTCGAGATTCCCGAGCCGCTGTTCTCCACCGTCTCGTCCAACGTCCAGTCCTGGCGCGCGCAATCGCCCATGCTGGCCGCGCGGGTGCGTGCCGGTCCGGCCGAGCAGGCTGCGGTGCGCGGCGTCTTCTCCAGCGCGGCGCTGGTCGACCTCTATGGCGCCATCGACGGCGAGGACGATCAGTCGCTGGCGGAGAGCGGTGTCGCCCGCGACTTGCGTTCGGCCTATGCCGCTGCCGATCTGCAGGCGCGGCTCGAGGCGCTGAAGCAGCTCTGGGATGAGCCCAAGACTGCCGATGCGCGGTTCGGACGGCTGGTCCTGACCGCGCGCGCGGCTGCGCGCATTCCGACAGATACCGAGAATGCCGACATGGATCGCCTCGTTGCATCCATGCTTACTGCCGGGCTTGATCGCGCTGCGATGCGCTGGCAGGCGCGGGTCGCCACCGGTGGAGACGCCTGGGCCATGCTCGCGCTCGCTGATCCGGCACCGGTCTCGCTGTCCTGGTCCGACGTGAATCGCTACAAGGGTTCGGGCGATGCCGACCTGAAGCGGCGGATGTTCTTTGCCGGCATGGCCGGGCTCGGCCGCATGTCGCAAGCCGATATCGAGCGGGGTGCCCAATCGCTCGACGTCGCGATCGGCACCAGCAACGCCTGGACCCGCGCGATCGTCGCTGCGGCGATGCACCGCCAGCCCGCCACGGTGCTGCTGCTCGCTGGAGTCGGCATGCAGACGAAGCTGTGGCGCGGAGTCTCGCCCGAAGCGCTGTTCCAGATCGTTACGGCGCTGCGTGCCGTCGGCCTGGAGTCCGAGGCGCGGATGATCGCCGCCGAGGCGCTCGCCCGGCTTTGACGATCGTCGCGGCCCCGGGCAGCGATCGCGCGCTGATCGAGCGCTTCCTGGAAATGATGGCGGCGGAGGCCGGCGCTGCGCCGAACACGCTCGCCGCCTATCGCAGCGATCTTGCGCTGGCCTCAGGCTTTCTTGCCGGCAGGCTCGCCGCCGCATCTCCCGACGACCTTGCCCGGCTGGGCGCGCACTGGCTGGAGCTGTCGCGCTCCAGCGTGGCGCGCAAATCGGCCGCGCTCCGGCGCTTCTTTGCGTTCCTGGCGGACGAGGGCCACCGCGCCGATGATCCCGGTGCAGCCTTGCCCCGCCCGGGCGCGCGGCGGCCGCTGCCCAAGGTGCTCGGGCACGGCGATGTCGACCGGCTGTTCGCCGCGATCGCGGCGCGGATCGCGCGCGATCCGCCCGATCCCAACGACCTGCGGCTCTCCGCGCTGGTCGAACTGCTCTACGGATCTGGCCTGCGCGCGACCGAACTGGTGTCGCTCCCGCGCAACGCCATCGCGCCCGATCGCCCCTATCTGATCCTGCGCGGCAAGGGCGGCCGGGAGCGGCTTGTGCCGATCTCCGATCGTGCCCGCGCCGCCGTCGCGGCGTGGCGCGCCCATGTCGCGGCCGATCGGCTGTGGCTGTTCCCTTCGGGCAAGGCGCACCTGTCGCGCGTGCGCCTGCACCAACTGATCAAGGGCCTGGCCGAGGAGGCGGGCATTCCGCCCGAGCGGATCAGCCCGCACGTCCTGCGCCACGCCTTTGCGACCCATCTGCTCGAAGGCGGGGCAGATCTGCGCGCGCTCCAGTCGATGCTTGGCCATGCCGATATCGCGACGACGGAGATCTATACGCATGTCGATGCGAGCCGGCTCGTGGAACTGGTGAACACCCGTCATCCGCTCACCGATTCCAAGCATCGCGTTGACGGGAAGCGGCGCGGGGCCTAACCGACGCGTCCTTATGGCAAGCTTCCTCGATTTCGAGAAACCGATCGCCGAGCTTCAGGGCCGGATCGACCAACTTCGCGAGACCGCGGCCGATGGCACGGTCGATATCGATTCGGAGGTCGGCCGGCTTCAGGCCAAGTCCGACAAGCTGTTGCGGGATACCTATGCCAGGCTCACGCCGTGGCAGAAGACCCAGGTCGCGCGCCACGGCGAGCGCCCGCATTTCAAGGATTACGTCGCCGGGCTGTTCGACGAGTTCATGCCGCTCGCGGGGGATCGCGCATTCGGCGACGACCAGGCCATCCTGGGTGGCTTCGCGCGCTTCCGTGGCCGCCGGATCCTGGTGATCGGCCACGAGAAGGGCGACGATACAGCGAGCCGTCTCCGACACAATTTCGGCATGGGCAAGCCGGAGGGCTATCGCAAGGCGATCCGCCTGATGCATCTCGCCGACCGGTTTGGCCTTCCCGTGCTGACGTTGGTCGACACCTCGGGCGCCTTTCCCGGCGTCCAGGCGGAAGAGCGCGGCCAGGCGGAGGCGATCGCGCGTTCGACCGAGGCGTGCCTTGGGCTTGGCATACCGCTGATCTCGGCGGTGGTGGGCGAGGGTGGCTCGGGCGGGGCGATCGCGCTCGCCGCAGGCAACAAGGTCCTGATGTTCGAGCACGCCGTCTATTCGGTAATCTCGCCCGAGGGTTGTGCGTCGATCCTGTGGCGGACGTCGGACAAGGCAGCGGACGCCGCCGAGGCAATGAAGGTGACGGCGCAGGATCTCCATGGACTGGGCGTCATCGACACGATCGTGGCGGAGCCGCTGGGCGGCGCGCATCGCGACCCGGCCACAGCTATTGCGAACCTGGGAGATGCGATCGACGGCGCGCTCGGTGAGCTGGGCAATCAGGGCGCCGATCAGTTGCGCCGTGGCCGTCGCGAGAAGTTCCTGGCGATCGGCCGCCTCTGATCAGCGGGAAAGCGGCACCGGCGGCCCGAAGACCGCCGGTGCGTCACGTCACGTGGCCTTCATGTTCGACGTTACGTTGGTGAAGGTGGTGGTCAGCTGATTGCCGAGACCCTGCATCGCCGCGATTGCGGCGACCGCGATGAGCGCGGCGATCAGGCCGTACTCGATTGCGGTGGCGCCCTTCTTGTTCCGAATAACCCTGCGCAAGGCGTTCATCTGTCTTCTCCCGGCGCGCGCCGGGGAGAGATCGCCACCCCCCGCTCGCGAGCAAGGGCATTGTTGCGACATCGCAATAACCAGTGGTTAAATTTCGTGGTAAGAGCCTGTAAACTAATCCATTATGGATCGGTCTCCGATACGAAAAGGGCGGCGGAACCGTAGGTTCCACCGCCCCGAATTCGTCAATCGTGGAAGGCTTAGGTAGCCTTCATGTTCGACGTGACGTTCGTGAAGGTCGTCTTGAGCTGGTTGCCAAGGCCCTGCATCGCCGCGATCGCGGCGACGGCGATGAGCGCGGCGATCAGGCCGTACTCAATGGCGGTCGCGCCCTTGCTGTTCTTGATGAACTTGCGGATGGTCTGCATGATTCCGGTCTCCAATGGTTCTAAAGCTTCAGTACCCGGCCGAGCCGGCGGACCGGATCAGCAACCACTGGTCTAGGTGCGCTAGGTTGAGAAAAGTTTAAGCCGAAACGAACATTCTTGCAGGGAACCGATTACCCGCCCGCGCGTGCGGTCTCGATTTTCGTCTGCACGTTGTTCCACATGCCGGTGGTCGTGTTGGCCAGCTCGATGAAGGAAGCGACCATGGTGATCACCACCAGCGCGGCGATCAGGCCATATTCGATCGCGGTCCCGCCCGCGCGATCCTTTGCCAGCTTTCGGATCAACGCGATCAGCATATAGGGTTGTTCCCCGGCCCCCTGAATATTCCCGAGAGATAAATCGGGAGAGTTAATGAATGGAGAACATGGTGGAAGGTGCCGGTCCTGCAACGCTTTTTCCGGTCGTCGCGGTCGCGCTCGTCGACGCCGAGGGACGGGTGCTCGTCCAGCGTCGGCCGCCCGGCAAGGCGATGGCCGGCCTGTGGGAATTCCCCGGCGGCAAGATCGAACCGGAGGAGTCGCCCGAAGCTGCGCTGGTGCGCGAGCTGGAGGAGGAACTGGGGATTGGGGTGGCGCCGGGCGACCTGGTGCCCGCCGCCTTTGCCAGCGCGCCGCTGGCGGGCCGGCACCTGCTGCTCCTGCTCTATCTCTGCCGCGGCTGGGCCGGCACGCCACACCCGCTCCATGCCGAGGAATTGCTCTGGTGCCCGCCGGCGGCGCTCCGCGGTCTTGCCATGCCACCGGCCGACCTGCCGCTGGTCGGAGCGCTCGAGGCGCTGATCTGACCCAGCCTGCCGGGGTGCCTTGCGGCGCCGGCCCGTGCCTCGGGGGCGATACCGTGTTATGCCCCGCCCGGGGAGCAGGCTGAACCGGGGGGACGGCAGATGGCGCGCACGCCGACGCTGAAATATCTGCGTACCAAGGGCGGCCTGATCCTGCCCGGCCTGATCATGCTGGCGCTCATGCTGCTGCTGCAGACGATCGGCGTGCCGGCGATCGATCGCATCGGCTCGCTCCTGTTCGACAGCTACCAGCGCGCCAAGCCCCGCGTCTATCAGGACGCCGGTGTCAGGATCGTCGACATCGACGACGAGACGCTGCGCCGGCTCGGCCAATGGCCGTGG
>CAISGR010000254.1 GCA_903884945.1 uncultured bacterium | reverse complement strand
TCCGCCGGGCCGATCCCGGACACGGCGAGTGCCCAGAGCGCGGTGACGCCGAGCGCGACCACGAAGGTGAGACGCGGGAGCGCCGTCCCGGCATCGCGCAGCCGCGTGATCGCCACGCCTGCGAACAGCAGGGCGGCAAGCGCGTGGCTCCACAGGATGGCTGTCATCGGCATGGCATCAGCGCGCGCCTTCCGGCCACAGCACCACCCGGATGGTTTGCAGCAGGATCAGGAGGTCGAGAAAGGGCGAATAGTTCTTCGCGTAATAGAGATCATATTCCAGCTTCTGCCGGGCATCGTCGATCGACGCGCCATAGGGATAGTTGACCTGCGCCCAGCCAGTGATGCCGGGCTTCACCATGTGGCGTTCGGCGTAGAAATTGAGCTGCTGTTCCAGATCCTCGACGAATTGCGGGCGCTCGGGGCGCGGACCGACAAAGCTCATCTCGCCTTTCAGCACCGACCAGGTCTGGGGCAGCTCGTCGATGCGCAGCTTGCGGATGATCCGGCCGATCCGGGTGATACGGGGATCGTCCTTCTCCGCCCAGACCGCCTTGCCGTCGACCTCGGCATCCTGCCGCATCGAGCGCAGTTTGATCACGTCGAAGCCGACGCTGTAGAGGCCGACGCGGCGCTGCCGGTAAAAGGCGGGGCCCTTGCTTTCGAGCTTGATCGCGATCGCCGTGATCAGGATCAGCGGCAGGGTGAGGATCAGCAGCGCCAGGCTGGCGGCGATATCGAACAGCCGCTTGAACAGGCTGGAGAGCATGCGCCCCGACGAGAAGCCGTCGGAGAAGATCAGCCAGCTGGGGTTGACGCTCTGCAGGTCGACCCGGCCGGTCTCGCGCTCGAGAAAGGTCGATATCTCGTTGACGTGCACGCCGGTGGTCTTGATCCGCAGCAGGTCCTTGAGCGGGAGCGCGTTGCGGCGCTCCTCGAGCGCCAGCACGACCTCGCTCGCGTTGAGCAGCACGACATGGTCGGCGAGATTGTAGATCGCGTCGCGCGCGATCGCCTCCGGGATGACGCGCGCGGCCTCGCTCATCGAGACATAGCCGACGACGACGAAGCCGGCGCCGGGCGTCTGCGCCAGCGCCTTGAGCCGGGCGGCGCGGGCGCCGGCGCCAAGCACCACGACACGGCGCTTGAACACCTGGCTGCCCAGGGTCTTGCCGAGCAGGATGCGCAGGCTGATCAGCAGGATGACGGCCATCGCCATCGAATAGAGCAGGTTGGAGCGCCAGAAGGTGATCGCGGGGAAAAGGAAGAAGATCACGCTTTGGAAGATCACGCCGAGCGAGATCGCGACAAGGAGGCGCGCGGCTGCAAAGCGCAGCGACTGGAGGGCGCCGGCGCCATAGACGCCCACGGCGATCATCGCGAGCTCGAGCGAGGCGGCGAAGGTGACGAGTTGCGGGATGCGGTTCTGGATCGGATCGACGATGCTGCCGAGCTGGTGCAGGCGCACCGTATAGCCGAGCTCCCCCGCGACCACGAGCAGGATGAGGTCCAGCAATCCGAGCAGGAGCACGGCATTGGGGATATAGTGCTTGAACAGCCTGATCATCGTCGCTCAGCCCCTACGGCCAACGTGTAAACAATTCCGACACGCATCCCTTGCTGTCGCAGAAATTGACAAACAAAGGTTGAACAGGGACTCTCGGCGGGCCGCCTTGGTAATCGGGGCGTGCAAAGGGATGGATCGTCCTTGATCCACAGCAGTTCCTAAGCAGCACCTCTCGGTCTAGAGAGGATGCGCACACAGGAGATCCAAGAATGCCGCTTTCCAAGCCGATCATCCCTGTCATCCTGTCGGGCGGATCGGGCACGCGCCTCTGGCCGATGTCGACCCCGGATCGGCCCAAGCAGATGCTGTCGCTGACGGCGGACAGCACGATGCTCCAGCTGACGGCGCGCCGCGCGTGTGGGGAGCGCTTCGCGGCGCCGATCGTGGTCGCCAACGCCCGGCATGCGGACATGGTCGAGACGCAGCTCGAGGCGGTCGAGGCCGCGGCGCAGGCGCTGATCCTGGAGCCGATGGGCCGCAACACCGCCCCTGCGATCGCACTTGCCGCGCTGGCGGCGGGTGGCGGCGTCGATCCGCTGCTGGTGATGCCGTCGGACCATGTCATTACCGACGTGGCCGCCTTCCACGCCGCGATCCATGCAGCGATGCCGCTGGTGGCCGAGGGGTGGCTGGTCACTTTCGGCATCGATCCGCAGGCGCCGGAAACCGGCTATGGCTGGATCCATGTCGGCGAGGAGATTGCCGGTGGGGTTCACCGTGTCGCGAACTTCGTCGAGAAGCCGCCGCGGGACAAGGCCGAGGCGATGCTGGCGGCGGGCGACCATGCCTGGAACGGGGGCATCTTCCTGTTCCGCGCCGATATGTATCTGGCCGCGCTATCCGCCCATGCGCCCGACATGCTGCTGGCCTGCCAGCGCGCGATGGAACTGGCCCGTACCGCCGGGCGGCGAATCTATCCGGACGCCGACGCCTTTGCGGCGTCGCCCTCGGATTCGATCGACTATGCGGTGATGGAGAAGGCGAGCCAGGTCGCGGTCGTGCCCGTCAGCATGGGCTGGAGCGACCTGGGCAGCTGGGATGCGCTGCACGCGATCAGCGAGGCCGATGATGCGGGCAATGTCCATCAAGGCGAAGTGATCGCGATCGAGACCGCCAATTGCCTGGTGCGCAGCGACGGGTTGCGGATCGCCATCGTCGGAGTCGAGGACCTGATCGTCGTGGCGAGCGGCAATGACGTGCTGATCCTGCCGCGCGGGCGCAGTCAGGAGGTCAAGAAGCTGATCGAGGCGATGAAGGGCTGATCCGCTCGGCAGAGAAATTTTTTGCAATTTGCATGTCGTGTTATATACCATGTTATGTAACATGGAGGGTGCGGCATGGCCGAGGATATCGTGGCTGAACTCGGGCATCTGTTCCTCGGCACGCGGCTGAAGCGGCTGGCCGAGCGGATGCAGGCGGACGTGCTGAAGGTCGCCGCGGCGGCGGGACTGCCGATCCAGCCGAGCCAATATCCGGTGCTGGCCGTGATCGACCGGCACGGCGCGCTTACCGTGGGCGAGATTGCGGAGGCGCTCGGGATCAGCCAGCCGGGGGTGACCCGCAACGTCGCGCGCCTGATCGATCTCGGGCTGATCGAGATCAGGCGCGACGGCCGGGACCAGCGGCAGAAGTCACTGTCGCTTACCGAAGCGGGCAGGGCGGCGATGGATACCTCCCGGCGCGTCGTATGGCCGCGCATCGACATGGCGGTCGCCGCGATGTGCGAGGATATCTCCGGCCCGTTCCTCACCCAGGTTTCGGCGATCGAGCGCGCGCTCGACGAGCGTCCGCTCGACCGTCGCGCGATGGAGCCGGGGCTCTCCATCCTGCGCTATTCGGATGCGCTCGCGCATCATTTCCACGATATCAACGCCGAATGGATCGCAGCGATGTATCGGCTGGAGCAGACCGATCGCGACGTGCTGGAAAATCCGCGGGCGCGGATCATCGATCCGGGCGGCGACATCCTGTTCGTCGAGGCGGCGGGGCTCGGCATCGTCGGCACCTGCGCCCTGCAGAAGACCGGCGAAGGCCGGTTCGAACTGACCAAGATGGGCGTGCGCGAATCGGCGCGCGGGCGCAAGGCGGGCGAGTTCCTGCTGCGCGCAGTGATCGCGCGGGCCGCCGACATGGGGGCGGAGACGCTCTACCTGCTGAGCAACCGCAAGAGCGAAGCCGCGATCCATCTCTATGAGAAGCTCGGCTTCGTGCACGACCCGGAGATCATGCAGGCGTTCGGCGCACGCTATGAACGGTGCGACGTCGCGATGCGCTACCGGCCGGCCTAGCGGCGGCCTTCACCCACCGCGTCATGCCGGACGGTAGTCTTGTGGGGCCGGGGCCGCGTCAGCCCATCAGGGCTTCGGCCTGGTCGAGCGTTTCCTTGAAGGTCGCGATCACTGCCTGGTAGGGCGCAGCGCTCGCCATATCGAGGCCGGCGCGCTTGAGGATCTCGACCGGATAGTCCGATCCGCCCGCCTTCAGCACCGTCAGGTAATTGTCGCGCTCCCTGGCGCCGCCCTTCAGGATCGAGCGCGCGAAATAGGAGGCGGCTGAGATGCAGGTAGCGTATTGATAGACGTAGAAGCTCGAATAGAAGTGCGGGATATAGGCCCATTCCGCCGCATAGGCCGGATCGATCGCGACCTTCGGGCCGTGATAGCGCTTGAGCAGATCGAGATAGATCGCAGTGAGCTTCTCGCCCGACAGGCCCTCGCCAGCCTCGGCCTGGTCATGCACGGCGAGTTCGAATTCGGCGAACATCGCCTGGCGGTAGAAGGTGCCGCGCATCGCTTCGAGCTGCTGGCCGAGATAGAAGAGCTTTTCCTGCTTCGTCTTCGCCTGCCTGACCATATAGGCGGCGAGCAGCTGTTCGTTGCAGGTCGAGGCGATCTCGGCGAGGAAGATCGGATAGTCCGACTTGTCGTAGAGTTGATTCCGGTTCGCGAGCAGCGTGTGCATCGCATGGCCCCATTCATGGGCATAGGTCGTCATCCCGTCGTAATTCTCGCCGAGATTGAGCAGCAGATAGGGGTGCACGTCATAGGCGGCGCCCGGGTTCATATAGGCGCCGGATTTCTTCCCCGGACGCGGCAGCGGATCCATCCATTTCGCCGCGGTCGCCTTGGCGAACAGCGCGCCATATTCGGGGCCGAGCGGCTTCACCGCCTCGATCACCGTGGTGCGCATCTCCGGCACGGTGACCTTCTTGTCGAGCTGAACGAGCGGCGGATAGATATCGTAATAGGCCATGTCCGGCAGTTTCAGCATCCGGCGGCGCAGCTCGAAATAGCGATGCAGCTCGGGCAGGCCCTTGTTGGTCTCTGCGACGAGTGAGCGGTACACCGCCTCGGGCACATTGTTGCCCGACAGGTACATGGCGAGCGAGGTCGGATATTTGCGTGCCTTCTTGCGGAAGATGTCGGCCTTCACATGGCTGAGATAGGCTGCGCCGAGCGAGCTCTTGAACTTGCCATATTCAGCCCAGAACGTGTCGAACACCAGCTTGCGGTCGGCGCGGTTCGGGGCGTCGCGGTTGAGCGTATAGGCTTGGTCGTCGAGCCGGACCTGCTTGCCGGTGGACAGTGTGACCGTCGGCCACGGGATGTCCGAGGCGACGAGCTGTTCGCGGATGTCGCGTGCGCCCGAAAAGGGCGAGGCGGTGCCGGCGAGCAGCACTTCGCCCTCCGGCGAGAGTGTGTGGGCGGCCTGGCGCACGATATCGGCGAGGTAGAAATCGAAACGGGTCTTCAGCGTCTGGTTGCCGGCGACGAAGCCGTTGATCTTCGCCGTGTCGATGGTCAGCAGCTCGGGAGCGACCCATGACGTGGCCTCGCCGAAGGCGGTGAACATGTCGGTCGCCTGAGCCTGCTTCTCCTGGTTGGCCGCGACGCGCAGATCCTCGTCGGCCTTGAGGCTGATATAGGTGTAGACGCGGCTCGCCTCCCGGCCGAGATCGGATTGCGCGACCAGTGCCGCCGCAAGCGCCTCGGCGCTCGTTCCCAGCGTACCCTTGTACTTGAGCAGGCCGGGAATCTTCGCGAGCACGTCCTTGCGCGCCGCGTCCCAGGCGGCGTCATTGGGATAAAGCTCGGCCAGATCCCAGGCAGCGACATCGGCGGCGGTCGCTGCGTCCTGTGCCCAGGCGGGAATGGCGGATGCGATGGTGGCGATCGTGGCGGTGGCGAGTGCCTCGCGGCGCGTCAGGCTGGTCATGGAAAGAGGATGTCCCCAAAAAAGATGGGACCATTCTGTCCCGCTTCGCAGCGGATGGGAAGACCGTGTATCAATAAACTAACGCACCGCCATCCCGATGATGGCGGTGCGTCGTGCGACGGTCAGAGCGCGATCTGGACGCCGAAGCGGTAGGACTGGCTGTAGCGCTCATTCTCGATCAGCTGGTTCGGCACCGCCTGGAAGCGGCGCCATGGCGAATCGAGCAGGTTGCTGCCTTCGGCAAAGATCGTGAACTGCTTCAGGAAGGCGTAGCTGAGGCGTACGTCCAGCGCATCGTTATGATCGGTATACTGGTCGGTTGCCGGGGTTGTGCCGGCGGTGTCGAGATATTTGGAGCGATAGGTATAGGCGACGCGCGCGGCGACCTTGCCTTTCTCGTAGAAGAGCTGCGCCGTCCCGGTATATTTGGATTGCAGGAAGTTGGGCGCAGCAGCCGCCCGCCCGGGAATGCCGCGCGCCTCGCCGTCGGTATAGGTGAAGTTCCCCGAGACGCCGAGCCCGTCGAACGGCGCCGGCAGGAAGAGCAGCTGCGCCTGGACATTGAGCTCGACCCCGTAGAGCTCCGCCGAGTCGGCATTGACCGGCATCGTCACGGTCGCGCTGGTGAAGGTCGTCCCGCCGAAGGTGCCGGCCTGGCCGACCAGCCCGACGGTGTAGATCGGGTTGTCGAGATGCTTGTAGAAGCCGGCGATGGAGACGATGCCCTGGCCCGGCAGGTAATATTCAACCGAAAGATCGCCGTTGACCGCCTTGTAGGGCTTGAGGTTCGGATTGCCCTGGGCGACGACGCCCGCTCCGGGAGTGGTGTCGCTGATGCTGACATAGGGCGCCAGGTCGGCATAATTGGGCCGGCCGATCGCGGTCGTCGCGGCGGCGCGGAGCACGAGGCGGTCGCCCGCGTCGTAGCGCGCGTTGATGCCCGGGAAGAAGTCGGTCCGGCTCTTCTTGTTGACCATGTTGAAGCCCTGCGCCGCAGTCGAGGCGGAGGTGAACGACTTGCCCTTGTAGGTCCCGTCGATATGCTCGACGCGGACGCCGGGGATCAGGGTGAGCCGGTCGAACTTGAAGGTGCCCATGGCATAGCCGGCAACGATCTTCTCGCTCAGATCATAGTCGTTGACGAGCGAGTTCGCGAGCGAGCCTGCGACATCGAGCGTGCGCGCGCCGGGGTTGGTGACGGTGTAGTAGTTCTGCGCGATGTCGTAGCTGATCTGCGGCCCGAAGGCATAGCGGCCGTCATAGATGGTCAGGCCATTGGCGATCGCAGCGCCCGTCGCGGCGAGCGTGCCGGACAGGGTATATTGCAGGAAATCGCGGTTGTTGGTCTTGTCGCGCTGCAGATATTTGCCGCCGAGCTTGATCGAGCTGTCGTCGAGGCCGGCGAGCGGGATCGTCAGGTCGACACGGCCCTGGTACAGATTCTCGACCGCGCGGCGGGTGTCGTAATTGACGCGATAGCCCGAATAGCGGGACATATCGTAGAAATCGGCGCTGGGGTTCACCTTGAACAGCGTGTCGCTCAGATCGAGCGTCGCGTTGCGCACGCCGCTGCTGCCGGTGCGGAAGGAGAATTCCGAACGGAGCGGATCCTTCTTGAGCGCCTTGCTGTAGGTGCCGTCGACCTCGAGCTGGATGCCGTTGCCGAAGCGGAACTTGCCGCCGCCCTGGATGGTGAAGGTCGAATCGTCCTCGTTGCGGAGCCGCAGGAAGCGGGTGCTGCGCGCGTTGAAGGCAGTGCCGTTGCCGGCCGCGACCGTCTGGGGAATTTCGATCCGGACCTGGTCGCGCGTCTCGTGATCCTTGAAGGTCGAGTAAAGCGTGCGCACGAACAGGTTGACGTCGCTGCTCGGCCGATAGTCGAAATTGCCGACCAGACCGTAGCGCTCGCGGGTCAGGTTATAGTCGCGCAGGCGGAAATCGTCCGGCACGGCGCGCGTGCCCCCGGTCGGGACGACCCAGTTCGACGAACCCTGCAGATTCTCCGATTCGATCGGCCGGATCGAATAATTGCCCGACAGGACCGCGCCGAATTCCCTGTTCGCGCCGAAGGTGGTGCCTGCGGTCAGGTCGACATCCTTGGGATATTGCCCGTTCAACTCGTTATAACCGAGCGCGTAGCGGCCATTGGCGAAGGCACCCTTGCGGTCGAAGGCGGTGAGCGTGTCGATATCGACCTGGCCGGCGATCGCGTTGGCGTCACGATCCGGGGTCAGCGACTTCACGACCGTGACCGAACCGATCAGCGAGGACGGGATGTCGTCGAGCTTGACCTGGCGGCCCTCGGGCTCGGGCGCCGGCGCGGTCTGGCCGTTGACGGTGACGTTGGCGAGGTTGGGATTGGCGCCGCGGATGATGACGTAGCGGCCCTCGCCCTGATCGTTCGCGACCGAGATGCCGGGCAGGCGGCGGACCGCCTCGGCGACATTCTGGTCGGGCAGCTTGCCGACATCATTGGCATTCAGCGAATCCTGGATCACGTTCGAGGCGCGCTTCGCCTGGAGCGCACGGCGCTCGGCGGCACGGGCGCCGGTGACGATGATGTCGCCGGGGACGTCGGCGATCGCCGGATCGAGCGCGAAATCGGTAGTCTCGGGCGTGTCGCTGGAGATCGCGCTGCGGGTAGCCGTCGGATAGCCGACATAGCGCAAGGTCAGTTCGACCGGTCCGGCCGGCAGGCCGCGCAGGACGAACCTGCCGTCGTCGCCGGCGGTGACGCTGCGGCCGTCGACGCTGACCGTCGCGCCCGGCAGCGCCGCACCGGTCTTCGGATCGACGACCCGGCCCGCGACGTCAGCCGCAAAGGCCGGCATCGCGGTAGAGCACAGCAGCGCGGCACAAATCCCCGCCTTGGGCGCGACAAGGCGCGCCCGGACACGTCCGAACATCACGATCTTCCCCTGATTCAGGCGAGCTCGGAAATCCCCCGGCGCCCCGCTTCCAAGAGGCGGTTAGGCGGCTTTGATGACACGGAGATGACACGTTGTGCGGCGCGGCGAAGGCCCCTAGGGGCGCGATCGATAGCGGCAGAACGAGGATGATTCGCATGACCAAGGCGGCGCTGGCCTGTCTCCTTCTCGCCGGGTGCGCGAGCATGCCGCCCGCTTTGCCCGCGGGCCCGAGCGAGACCGTATCGGTACCCGCCTTCCGCGAGACGGAGGCAGTCACGAGCGTCCGCGACGCCGCCGACGACCCCGCCATCTGGCGCAACCCGCGCAAGCCCGCCGCCAGCCTGATCGTCGCGACCGACAAGCAGGAGGGGCTTGGCGTGTACGACCTCAGCGGCAAGCGCCTGTCGAACCTGGTCGCCGGCCGGGTCAACAATGTCGATCTGCGCGATCGGGTCATGATCGGCGGCAAGCCCGGGATCCTCGTCGCGGCGAGCGATCGCACGGTGCTCGGCGACGGCCGGCTCGCCCTATTCTCGCTCGACCCGGTGACCGCGGCGCTGACCGAACTCGCGCGCGCGCCGATCACAGAGATGCGGGAGCCCTATGGCTTTTGCCTGTACCGCGCGAAGAGCGGGCTGTTCGCCTTTGTCGTGGGCAAGGACGGGGCGATCCTGCAGGCCAGGATCGACACGAGCGGCGCCACGCCGACCGCGACGATCGTTCGCCGGATGAAGCTCGGCACGCAATCCGAAGGCTGCGTTGCCGATGACCGTACCGGTATCCTCTATGTGGACGAAGAGGATGTGGGAATCTGGCGGTTCGACGCCGCGCCCGACGGATCGACCACGCCGATCAAGGTCGCGGACGATGATGGCCAGCGCCTCTTCGCGGATGCGGAAGGCATCGCGATCGCCGCCGAAGGGAAGCGGGGCGGGTATCTCGTCGCTTCCAGCCAGGGCGATTCAGCCTATGCCGTCTGGCGGCTGCCGGACCATGCCTATGTCGGCCGCTTCCGCATCGCCGCGGCGGGCGGGGTGGACGGAACGAGCGACACCGACGGGATCGAGATCTCGACCGCCGCGTTCGGCCCGGGCCTGGAAGACGGCCTGATGGTCGCGCAGGACGGGGACAATGCGCCGAGCGCGCAGAATTTCAAGCTGGTGCGCTGGCCCGACGTGAAGCGGGCGCTGCGGCTGCGCTAAGGTCGCGTCGGGGGACAGCGGTTTCAGCGACAAAGGGTAGGCGGGGGCGCGGCTGTCGCGGGCGGGATCAGCGCAATGCCGTCGAGCATCCTGACGCGCGCGGCGAGCGCGGCCGGCGCGTTCTCGCCCTGGTAGAGGATGTAGAGCCGCGTCGGATCGGTCCGACCGGCGAGGAAGGCGCTGCGATCGGCGTCGATCCGCCGCTGGGCGGATTGCGGCACCCGCGACACATACATATGGCGCATCGGCCGGCAGGCGAGCATGGCGCGCCAGCCAATCTCCTCGATCAGCTTCAGGTTGCGGAACGGGTCGGGCGGCTGCATCTCGATGGCCGAGGCATTCGCGATCAGCCGGTCCCAGCGCGGATCGCGGGTGAGTTGATAGGTGCCCGGCTGTGCCGCGCGTGCGGTCAGCCCGCGTAGCGCGGCGAGCATCGGCGACATGTCGGCGATTTGCAGCACCAGGGCGGCGGCGAGCACGAGCGTACGCCGCTCGAGCCGGTAGGCGAGCAGGATCGCGACATAGACCAGCGTGTAAGCCACGGGCCAGAACAGCCGGCCCGAGGCACGGACCGGATCGAGCAGGTCGATCAGCGCCTGGGGCAGCGGCACCAACAGAATGCGCTGGCCGTGGAACAGCACGCCATTGGTGATCGCAAGCAGGGTCAGCCCGATATAGGCAGGCAGCAGCCAGCGCAGTTCAGCGGTGGGAATCGCGACGGAGGGGGTGTTCGTCCGTCGCGGCCGGCGGATCCTGCTGGCCATGGCGACGACCACCAGAAGGATCAGTCCCGCCCCGAGATATTGATAGCCTTCGAAGCCTCGGCCTTGGTCGTTCGGGGTCGAGGGGAGGAACAGGCTGTAGCCGGGAATGGCGGGGTTGATCAGCGCGTCCAGCGCCATCGGAAAGGCGCCATAGGTGCCGGTGGAGATGGGCGGATCGGCGAGGCCGTGCAGCAGCGCAAGACCGGCCACGCCGGCCATCACCACGCCGATCAGCCCGGCGGCGCGGCGGCGCTCCGTCCCGGTTCCGGTCGCGATCTCGCGCAGCATCGCGCTTCCCCAGATCGCGCCGACCAGCAGCAGCATATAGCTGTGGACCAGCCCTGCCACGCCGATCACCGCCAGCCACTGCCCCCAGCGCCGCGAGCGGTCGCGATCGAGGAATATCCACAGCGCCCACAGGATCAGCCAGTGCGAGCAGAGGTTCGAATGGACCGAGCGATTATACAGCGCAGGCAGCAGGGTGAGCAGCGCGGTGCCGAGCCAGGCGCTGGAGAAGTCCGGCGCCCGGTCGCGCAGCAGCAACCAGGCGAATCGCACATGCAGGGCAAGGCTGATCAGCAGCCACCAGCCGATGAACTGCACGCCCGCGGGCAGGAACGGCGCGAAGGGCTTGAGGAGCAAGCCCAGTAACGGGTTACTGTCCATCATCAGCAAGTGGATGCCTTCGGGCGCCAGGATCAGGGGAGTGCCGGTGCCGGGCCAGGTTCCTGCCCGAAGATAGGCAGCGAGCCCCAGCGCGTTCGGGCCCCAATCCTGCCCGCCCAGCACCCAGCCGACATTGGTGATGTCGAGCGTAGCCGGGTTGATCCAGGCGAGGAAGGCGCACGCGACGATTGCCGACAGGGCCAGGAATCGGAGAAGCGGAGCGGGCATTGCCCGCTTCTGCCCGATCCGACCGACCATATGGTTAACGCCCGGCTCCGGCGCACGGCATCATCGCGCCGGCCCGGGCGGGATGATGGAGACGCCGTCGAGCTTCCGTACCCGGCCCGCGAGCGCCGGCGGCGGCTTGCCATCGAGCAGCACATAGAGTCGGCGCGGATCCGCCTGACCCATGGCGAAGACGGCGCTGTCGACCTGCAGGCGCCGCCGAACCGCGACCGTCTCGCGCGAGGCGTAGAAGAAGCGGACCGGCTTGCCCGCGACGATCGCGCGCCAGGTGACTTCCTCCAGCAGCGCCAGGTCGCGATACATTTCAGGCGGTTCGAACTGGATCATGTCGGCCCGGGCGATCAGCGCGTCCCACCGCGGATCGAGCGTGCGGCGATAGGGGCTGACCTGTTCGGCGGCGCCTCCGCTCTCCCTTGCCGAGGCGAGCAGCGGCATCATGTCGACAATCTGGAGCAGGAGCGCCCCCGCCAGCAGCCAGGTGCCGAACCGCATCCGCGCGGCGATCACGATCGCCGTGAATGCCAGGGTATAGAGCACCGGCCAGAACATCCGGCCGGACGCGCGGATGGGATCGAATAGCTTGCCGAGCCAGTCGGGCGTGGGCAGCGTCGCGATCACGGTGCCGCGCCAGATGAGGTGGGGGGCGACGGCCACGAGCGTCAGCACCGCAAAGGCCGGCACCAGCCAGGCGAGGCGGCGGAACAGGCCGTCTTCGCGCATCGCCGCGCGGTGGCGGAACGCCTGGAGCAGGGCCACGGTGACGAGCATCAGCAGGCCCGCGCCCAGATAGTTCATTCCCTCGAGCGCCTGCGCTGGATCGAGGGCCTTGGCCGGGAGCAGCGCGGAATAGGTAGCGGTATTGGGATTCCACAGCGCGTCGAGCGCCATTGAAAAGCCGCCATAGCCCCCGACGGCCATGGTCGGTTCGCTGACGATGCCGATCAGCAGCGGGACGATCAGCAGCGGCGCAACGACGATTGCGACGTCTCCGATCATGGCCGCGCGCGCCTTGCGGTCGGGGGCCAGCACGGCCTGGCGGAGCATGGCGCTGGCCCAGATCGCCGCGACCATCACCAGGATATAGGGGTGGATCAGGATTGCCGTCGTGATGAGCGCCGCCCACCAGCCCGGGCGCGCCGATCGGTCGGCGTCGACATAGATCCACAGTGCCCACAGGATCAGCCATTGCGCGCATAGGTTGACGTGCCCGAAGCGCGCCAGGAGCACCGGCATCAAGGTCAGCAGCGCGGCGCCGATCCAAGTCGCCAGCGGAGTCGGGGCGAAATGCCGGACCAGCGCCGCGGCGAAGGCGGTGTGGAGCAGGATGCAGGCGAGCAGCCAGAACCCCAGATACTGGATGCCGGCCGGGAGCACCGAAGCGAAGGGACGCAGCAACATGCCGAGCAGGGGATTGCTGTCGATCAGCGCGAGCGGGATGCCATCGGGCGCCATCAGCATGGTCGAACGGAGCGACGGCCATGGCGGCGGGGACCTGAGATAGGAAGCGAGGCCGATCGCTGCCTGGCCGTGGTCGTTCCCGTCGAGCAGCCAGGCGAGTCGCGTCGGGTCGAGCACCGCGAGATTCATCCAGCTCGCGAAGACCGCGAAGCTCAGCCCGAGCCAGGGGAGGATCCAGACGAGAAGGCGGCGCATCGGGCGAGGGTCATGGCGGAGCGAAGGAAGAAAAGCCATCGCCCTGAGTGCGTCACTGAAGGCATGCCCCATGCGGGATAGACCGCCAGCGCGAAATCCGGCTGCGCGTAGCGCCTCGGCTGCGTCCAGCGGCGCACAGCCGGGCCCCGGCCGCGGTGCTGACTGCTGTCAGCAGATGTCCGCTCGCTTGGGCATTCAACGTGATTCCGGCGATGCCATCCGCGCTCTAGCCGCGACGGCCGAAGCGGTAGCTTGCGCCGACTACGGATCTGATCACCTTGTCGGGCATCGCCGCGGTGGCGGCCGTTATGAAAAGGTCGCCGCTGCAATGGCCCGGGATGATGTAGTCCGGATTGATCGCCTGCATCATCGCAACCGTCTCGAGCGCCTGCGCCCTGGTTTGCGGCGGCACCAGATGGAAGCCGCCGACGATGGCGTGAACGCGGTCGACGCCCGAGACGGCCTGCGCACGGCGGACGGTATTGATGATGCCGCGGTGGCTGCACGATCCGATCACCACCAGGCCGCGCCCGGCGACGTTGAAGGCGGTGCCGAGTTCATGCACCGCATCATCGACCACGAAATCGACATCGCGCTTGGCCGGATCCAGCAGGGCGCGACGACAATTCTGGCCCGGGAGCATGGCAGTCGGCACCCGCGGGCGTTCGCTGGTGACATAGGGGATTTCTCCCGTCGTGAAGGCCTGCCCGGCCACGACATGTGGATCAGCCGAAACGACGAGGTCGATACCCGCCTTCCGCAGCGCCGGACGATCAATCGCGCCGAAGGAAGACGCGCCCGGCTTGATACCGCGCAGCCGTGCACAGAACGCTTCTTCCCCACCGATGAACAAGGGCGTTCCGCGGCGGACATGGCGGGTCGCGAGCAAGCCGTCGAGTCCGCCGAAATGGTCGTAATGGCCGTGGCTCAGCACCATGGCGTCGACGCTTTCGGGGCGTATGCCGAGCAACCCGAGATTGTTGAGCAAAGCCTGCGCGGTATAGCCGAAGTCGATCAGGACGGACCTCGGGCCGGCCGCACCGACAAAGCTGCGCGCGAGGAGCGAATAGCCCCATTCGGCGGCATAGGTGGCGTGATAATCAGCTGCCGGTGTCGGCGCCGATACGGTGATGTCCGCTCGGGCGAAATCGGTTGCGAAGACGTTGGCGAAGTTGTCGACGACGACGGACAGATCCAGGCCGTCGACGGTCGGCACCTGCAGGGGCCCAGCGGCGATCCGCTGCGGCATCCCCGCCAGTGCAGCGATGCCGAAGCCCAATAGCGTGCGGCGGCTAATCTCCATGGCGTGTCTCCGACTCCCAGGACCGAACGCCCATGGTTCGTCGAGTGCCTGCTTTCGGGCAAGCGTTTCATGTTGCCGGGCGACAGAAAAGCGGCGCGTGCTGCGCCCGAGCGAACGCCAGCTGCGTGCTTGCAACAGAAATGGGCCGGGGGATCGCTCCCCCGGCCCATTCCTTGTTCCAGCCGGTGGGCCGGGCAGTTCCGGAATTCCGGCGCGGGCAAAGCCCGCGCTTTCGTCGGACGGGTTCGGCGGCTTGCC
>CAISGR010000253.1 GCA_903884945.1 uncultured bacterium | reverse complement strand
GCCAGCGCGGAGGCCTTGTCGCGCGCCGTGAACACCGCCTGGGTAAGCAGGTCGCGCGACGACGCCGCGACGGCGGGAGCGGTGGAGACGGGAGCCAGCGATAGGCTGGCGACGATCGCGGCCTGCAACATGCTCCCGCCCGTACGACGCGACCGGCTCAGCCGGAAGCGTCGATTCGCCTCATTCGCCGATCAGCGTGCGCCAGAAGGCGCCGTCCCAGGCCTTCACGCTGATCTCGCCGATGCGATAGTCGCGCAGGCTGCGCCCGAACGCCTTCTGGTGGTCGGCGACGCTGTGCGCCGCCAGCGCCTCGGCCGAGGCCCAGCGCTCGGAAATGCGGATCAGGTCGGGATCGCCGACGTCGTAGGAAAAGGCGTAGAGTTCGCAACCCTCCTCGGCATTGGTCGCCGCCATGTGCGCGACGAGCAGGTCGCGCAGCTTCGCGGCCTCGCCCGCCTCGGTCCGGATATGTCCCATTACGACGATCGTCATTGGCGTCTCTCTTCCTGTTGCGGCCGGCTCCGAAGGCCGACCGATGTTGCGCGGCCATCGGACAAGTGATAGCGCGCGGCGCTTATAGAGTGGGCCTTGCCCCTTTTGGAAACCCAGCCTTTTCGGCCAAGCCATTCAGGATACCATGTTCGCAACCACAGCCTCTGCAGCCAGCGCAGGCGCCGCCTCGAGTGGCGGTTCCTTCCTGGTCTTTATCCCTTATCTGCTGCTCATCCCGGTATTCTATTTCCTGGTGCTGCGGCCCCAGCAGATGAAGGCCAAGGCGCACCGCGCTGCGCTGGATGCGGTCAAGAAGGGCGATTCGGTCGTCACCGCCGGCGGCGTCGTCGGCAAGGTGACGAAGGTGGAGGAGCGCTTCGTCGAGGTCGAGGTCGCGCCGTCCGTGAAGGTGCGCGTGGTCAAGGCGATGCTTGCCGAGGTGACCCAGCCGGGCACCGCCAAGCCGGCGAACGACTGATCCCATGCTTGATTTCCCGCGCTGGAAGATCGTCTCGATCCTGGTGCTCCTCGCCGCGCTGATGGCGCTGGCGATTCCGAGCTTCTTTCCCGAGAGCCAGACGAAGAGCTGGGGCTGGATTCCGCATCCCCGGATCAATCTGGGCCTCGATCTCGCCGGCGGCAGCTATCTGCTGCTCGAGGCGGACACCAATGATCTGATCAACCAGCGCGTCACGCAGATGAGCGAAGAGGTCGCGACGCGGCTGAAGCGCGCCACCCCGAGGATCGACATCGGCGACATCTCGACGCGGGACGGCAAGGTCAGCTTCATGCTGCGCGACGTCACCCAGGTCGATGCGGCGCGCGAGCAGCTCCAGTCGCTGACGACCGGTGCGGGCCTCACCGGCCAGCGCGACTGGAACATCGAAGTCTTTGACGGCACGCGCTTCGTGATGACGCCGACCAAGGCGGGCATCGACGAGAAGATCAACCAGGCGATGGGCGACGCGACCGAAGTCGTGCGCAAGCGCATCGACGAGCTCGGCACCCGCGAGCCGACCATCGTGCGCCAGGGTACCGACCGGATCGTCGTCCAGGTCCCCGGGCTGCAGAATCCGCAGGCGCTCAAGGATCTGCTCGGCAAGACCGCGAAGCTCGAATTCAAGCTCGTCGACGAATCGGCCGATCCCGCCGAGCTCGCCAAGGGCAATGCCCCGCTCGGCAGCCAGATCCTGCCCTATCCCGGCAACCCGCGCGGCATCCCGCTGATCGCGGTGAAGCGCTCGGCGATCATCACCGGCGACAAGCTGATCAACGCCAAGCAGAGCAACGATCCGACCACCAACGCGCCCGAGGTGGTGATCACCTTCGACAGCGAGGGCGGCAAGCGCTTCGCCAAGGTGACCCAGGCGAACGTCAACCATCCCTTCGCGATCATCCTCGACAATCAGGTGATCTCGGCCCCGAACATCAACGAGCCGATCCTCGGCGGCACCGCCTCGATCTCGGGCAGCTTCACCGTCGATTCGGCCAACCAGCTCGCGATCGCGCTGCGCTCGGGCAAGCTGCCGGTGAACCTGAAGGTGATCGAGGAGCGCACCGTCGGCCCCGATCTCGGCAAGGATTCGATCACCAAGGGCATCCGCGCCTCGGCCATCGCCGTGATCCTGGTGATCGCCTTCATGCTCGTCACCTATGGGCGCTTCGGCCTCTATGCGAACTATGCCGTCGTCATCAACGTCGTCGTCATCATGGGCGTGCTCGCCCTGCTCAACGGCACGCTGACGCTTCCCGGCATCGCCGGCTTCGTGCTCACCATCGGCACCGCGGTCGACGCCAACGTGCTGATCAACGAGCGCATCCGCGAGGAACAGCGGCGCGGCCGCAGCGTGCTCCAGTCGATCGAGCTCGGCTACAAGGAAGCGAGCCGGACGATCTTCGAGGCGAACATCACCCATGCCATCTCCGGCCTGATCATGCTGCTGCTCGGCTCGGGCCCGGTGAAGGGCTTCGCGGTCGTGCTGCTGATCGGCATCGCGACCTCGGTGTTCACCGCCGTCACCTTCACCCGCATGCTCGTCGTGCTCTGGGTCCGCCGCGCGCGCCCCAGCCACCTCAACATCTGATCGGCGACCAGCATCATGCGTCTTCTGAAACTCGTCCCCGACAACACCAACCTTCCCTTCGTCTCGCTGCGCAAATGGGCGTTCGGGCTCACCACGCTGCTGACCCTCGCCGCCCTGGCGATCGTCTTCGCGCGCGGGCTCAATCTCGGCGTCGATTTCGTCGGCGGCCTGATGATCGAGGAGAAGTTCACCACCGAGCCCTCGCTCGACAAGCTGCGCAAGACGGTCGACGATCTCAACCTCGGCGAGGTGCGGCTGCAGACGGTCGGCGACAACAAGACCGTCTCGATCAAGTTGCCCCCGCCCAAGAGCACGGACGAGGGCGCCACCAACGCCGTGGTCAAGCAGGTCCAGGCGGCGGTCAACCGCGACTTCCCCGATGCCCGCTTCTCGAAGCAGGATTCCGTCAGCGGCAAGGTCTCGGGCGAACTGATCTGGCGCGGCGTGCTCGCCGTGGTGCTGGCGGTGCTCGGCATCGGCCTGTTCGCGATCTTCCGCTTCGAATGGCAGTTCGGCGTCTCGACCGTCGTCGCCATCGTCCACGACGTGCTGATGACGCTCGGCTTCTTCGCGCTGACCCAGTTCGAGTTCGACCTCAACATCGTCGCCGCGGTGCTCACCATCATCGGCTATTCGATCAACGACAAGATCGTGATCGACGACCGGATCCGCGAGAATATGCGCCGCTATCGCAAGATGGACATGCCGCAGATCGTCGATCTCTCGGTCAACGAGACGCTGCCGCGCACCGTGATGACCTCGCTGACGATCCTGCTCGCGCTGTTCGCGCTGCTGATCTTCGGCGGCCATGTGCTGCGCGGCTTCACCTCGGCGATGATCCTCGGCATCTTCGTCGGCACCTATTCGTCGATCTATGTCTCGTCCTCGCTGCTGATCACGCTGGGCCTGCGCGCCGAGCCCAAGGTCGACGATTCGATCGCCGGCAAGGCCGAACGGGTAGCCTATAAAGACCTGCCCTGATGCGCATGGAACAGGGCCGGCAGACCGATGGCCCGATCATCTCGGGCTTTTCGGGCGGCGGGTTCAAGGTCGATGACGGGGTCTATCGCGCGCTGCTGATCACGCCGCAGCGCGCCGATGGCTGGGCGCCGCGCCCGATCGAGGGCCTCGGCGCGGAAGATGTCGCGCCGCTGTTCGCGCTCGACCCGCCGCCGGAATTCCTGCTGCTCGGCACCGGGCCGACGCTGGTCCGCCCGCCCCCCGCCTTTGTCCGCGCGATCGAGCGGCGCGGCCTCGGGATCGAGGCGATGGACAGCCGCGCCGCCGCGCGCGCCTGGGCGGTGCTGCGCGGCGAAGGCCGCTGGATCGCGGGCGCCCTCTACCCGCTTTGATCTTTCCCGGCCGGCCGCTATCATTTCCCCAGCTCGAAAAGCTGGGGGAGATACAGCATGAAGTTGCTCGCCGGACTGGCGTTGCTCGCCACACCCGTTTCGACCGTTCCCGCCGCCGCGCAGACCGCGCCCGCACCGACCGCGCCGACGCCGCCCGCACCCGCGGCAAGCCCCGCCCCGACCCCGGACTATACGCAGGATGCCGCCTGGCTCTGCCGCCCCGGCCGCGCCGATGCCTGCGCGACCAACCAGGACGTCACGGTCATCCAGGCGAACGGCAAGCGCAAGATCGAGAAGTTCAAGCCCGCGGCCATGCCGCAGTTCGACTGCTTCTATGTCTACCCGACAGTCTCGACGGATACGACGCCCAACAGCGACATGACCGCCGGGCCGGAGGAGCAGGCGGTCGCCGCCGCGCAGGCCGCGCGCTTCACCTCGAAATGCCGGGTGTTCGCCCCGCTCTACCGCCAGGTGACGCTGACGGCGCTGCGTGCCGTCATCTCCGGGCAGCCGGTCACGCTGGACCGCGAGATGCCGCTCGCCGACGTCACCGCCGCGTGGAACGACTATCTCGCGCGCGACAACAAGGGCCGGGGCGTCGTCCTGATCGGGCACAGCCAGGGTTCGGGCGTGCTCAAGGCGCTGATCGCCAAATCGATCGAGACCCAGCCGATCCGGCGCAACATCATCTCGGCGCTGCTGCTCGGCACCAACCTCGCCGTGCCGGCCGGCCAGGATGTCGGTGGCGATTTGAAGCGCATGCCGCTGTGCCGCAAGGACGATCAGTTCGGCTGCGTCGTCACCTATGTCACCTTCCGCGCCGATACGCCCCCGCCGGCGAACAGCCGCTTCGGCAAGGTGCCCGATGCCGGGATGGTCGCGGGCTGCACCAACCCGGCCGCGCTGGCCGGCGGCAAGGCCGGGATGGATGCGATCCTCGGCGCGAAGGGCGCCGGCTTCGGCAGCGCACCGATGGGGCCATGGACCAGCGACAACCTGCCCGTCACCACCGGCTTTGTCAGCGTGCCCGGCCTGATCTCGGCCGAATGCGTCGCGAAGGACGGCTTCGACTATCTCGCGGTCACGGTGAACGGCAATCCCGCCGATCCGCGCACCGACACGATCGTCGGCGACGTGGTGGTCGGCGGCGCGACCCTCAAGGACTGGGGGCTGCACCTGCTCGACATGCCGATCGCGATGGGCGATCTGGTCGATCTCGCCGATCGCCAGGCCGCCGCGTGGCGCGGAACCCCCTACAAGCCGCGGCGGAAGTGATCGGCCAGCCCGGCCAGGTGCGCGGATAGCGCGGCGCCGTTCGCTTCCCAGGTGAAGCGTTCGGCGCCGCCTCGCACCGCGGCTGCGGCCGGCGGGTCGGCGAGCAGGTCCCCGATCGCGCGGGCAAAGGCCTGCGGCGTCCGTTCCGCGATGCGGCCATGCGCCCGATCGGTCACCACCTCGGCCGCGCCCCCGGCGGCGGTGATCACGATCGGCGCGCCGCAGGCCAGCGCCTCCACCCAGGCATTGGCCAGCCCCTCGGACGCCGAGGCAAGCGCCATCACGTCCGCGGCGGCGAGCAGCGCCGGCAGGTCGCCATGCGGCACGCCGCCGAGCAGCCGCACCCGATCGCCGACGCCCAGCCGCGCGATCCGCGCCGCCAGGGCGGCATGCTCGGGCCCCTGCCCGGCGACCAGCAGGGTCACGCCCGGCAGCGCGGCGACGGCGTCGATCACCACGTCATGTCCCTTGCGCGGGATCAGCGCGCCGAGCGAGACGACCAGCGGCCCCGTCACGCCCTGGGCCGCCTTGGCCGCGCGGCGCTCGCGCGGCGCGAAGCGGTCGAGATCGACCCCCGTATGGTGCACCCGGATGCGCGCCGCCGGGATGCCGATCGCTGCCATGTCGGCCTTCATCGCGCCCGAGACCGCGAGCAGCCCGTCGGCCGCGCGCGCCGCCGCGATCACCTGCCGCGCGGTCGCCGGGGCATGGCCCCAATGATGGATATCCGCGCCGCGCGCCTTGATCGACACCGGCACGCCGAAATGCCGCCCGAGCGCGATCGCCGCCGGCCCGTCGGGGAAGAAGAATTCGGCATCGATCACGTCGAAGGGAAAGTCGCGGCGGATCCGCGTGAGCAGCGGGACGAGGCTGCGCACCAGCGCGGGCACATGGAAGCGCCCGCCCGTCCCCGGCAGCGTCACGAAGCGCGGCCGCCAGGTGTCGAGCCCCTTCCAGTCCTCGCGCAGCGCCAGCCCGGCCAGCGCTGCGTGATGCGTCAGCCGCCGCAGCGGCCAGGGCGGCAGCCCGACGGGCGCGACGAGGCGCAGGTCGATATCGGCGCGCGCCGCCAGGCCAAGCGTCTGCCGTTCGACGAACACCCCGAAATTGGGGCGGGTCGCATCGGGGAACAGGGTCGAAAGCGTCAGCACGCGCAGCATGCCGCCGCTGTAGCGCAGGAAGGTTAAGGCCGTCATGCCGCGCCCGGCGCGGCGCGGCCGTACCGGCGATCAGATCCGCGTGGCGCCCGGATAGGCCAACAGCAGGTCGCTGTCGGCCGAGGCGACGATCTCGCAGCGCCCCTCCAGCGTCAGGCACTCGCCCGCCCGCCACGCCACGCCATCCGCCACGCCCTCGCCGGCGAGCGGCACGAACCATCCGGTCGCGCCCGCCGGCAGGGTCACCACGCGGTGCCCGCCCGGCCAGCGCTCGATCACGAATTTCGGGCCCTCGGCCAGGATCGTACGGTCGTCCGCGACCTTGCCCGGCGCCGGCAGCGGCACGAACGGCACGGGATCCGACACCGCGACCCCCGCATCGAGATGCAGCTCGCGGTCGCTGCCATAGTCGTAGAGCCGATAGGTCAGGTCGATATTCTGCTGGACCTCGACCAGCGTGATCCCCGCCCCGATCGCGTGCACCGTGCCGGCGGGCGAATAGAAGAAGTCGCCGGCCTTTACCGGCTTCCAGTCGAGCAGATGCTCGATCGATCCGTCGAGCGCGGCGGCGCGCAGCGCTTCCTTCGATATCGGCTGCTTCGTCCCGAGCGCGATCGTCGCGCCCGGCTCGGCGGCGAGGATCACCCATGCCTCGTCCTTGCCGCGCGGATAGCCCGCGGCGCGCGCGGCGGCATCGTCGGGATGCACCTGGACCGACAGCTTCTCGCTGGTGAAGAGATATTTGATCAGCAGATCGGGCTCGCCCGCATGCGGGGTCTGGAACCAGACCTCGCCGATCGGCGCGCCCGCCGGAGCGGGGTCGGCAAAGCCCGGCCAGAGGCGGTGCCGGCCCCATGGCTTTTCGACGCGCTTGGTGGCGAGCAAGGTAGCGGTCATGCGAAGGTCCCCTGGGATTGCATAGGATAGCGCGAACGCGCCGGCCCCGCCATCCGATCCCGACACGGGCTCCCTTCCGAAAAGGCCCCTTGCCGAAAAGGCCCCCCTGCCGAAAAGGATTGTTCGGGTGCGAGCGCTTGGGCTAAGGATGCCGGCGATGCGTATCCCCATGTCCCGCTCGATCGCGCTTGCGCTCATCGCCGCCTCGGCGTTCACCATATCCGGATGCGCCCGCAACCGCGGCAAGAGCGACATTCCCTATGTCGCCCGCGACGTCGGCACGCTCTATTCCACCGCGAAGAACCGGCTGGATCGCAAGCAATACAAGCTCGCGGCGCTGATGTTCGACGAGGTCGAGCGCCAGCATCCCTATTCGATCTGGGCGCGCCGCGCGCAGCTGATGAGCGCTTTCTCCTATTATCTCGACCGCGACTATACGAGCTCGATCCAGTCGGCGCAGCGCTTCATCTCGGTCCATCCCGGCAACCGCGATGCGCCCTATGCCTATTATCTCGTCGCGCTCGGCTATTATGAGCAGATCAGCGACGTCACCCGCGATCAGAAGATCACCCAGCAGGCGCTCGACTCGCTCGGCGAGCTGACGCGGCGCTACCCCAATTCCAAATATGCCGCCGATGCGCGACTCAAGATCGATCTCGTGCGCGATCACCTGGCCGGCAAGGAAATGGAAATCGGCCGATTCTACGAATCGCGCGGCCAGTGGCTGGCGGCGACGATGCGGTTCCGCCGCGTCGTCGACGATTACCAGACGACCACGCACGTGCCCGAGGCGCTGATGCGGCTGACCGAGACCTATCTTGCGCTCGGCGTGCACGAGGAAGCGAACAAGGCGGCTGCCGTGCTCGGCGCCAATTATCCGGGCACCGACTGGTATCAGCGCGCCTACAAGCTGGTGCAGGAACATCCCGCCGTCGCGGCCCCGCCCGCGGACGCCGCGAAGTCCAGCTGATCAGGGCCGATCGCCACCGCAGATTTTGCGGGATAGAAAGCCGGGGCTATGGCAGAAGCCTCCCATGCTGACCACGCTCTCCATCCGTGACGTCGTCCTGATCGAGGCGCTCGACCTCGATTTCGGGGCGGGCCTCGGCGTGCTGACCGGCGAGACCGGCGCCGGCAAGTCGATCCTGCTCGATGCCCTCGGCCTCGCGCTCGGGGCGCGCGGCGAAAGCGGCCTCGTCCGCCAGGGCGCCGGCCAGGCCGTGGTCAGCGCCAGCTTCGATACGCCGCATGCCGAGGGGCCGCTCGCATCGCTCCTCGCGCAGAACGGCCTCGACGTCGAGCCCGGCGAGCCGCTGATCATTCGCCGCATCGTCAAGTCGGACGGCGGCAGCCGCGCCTTCGTCAACGATCAGCCCGCCTCCGCCGGGCTGCTGCGCGAGCTGGCCGGCTATCTGGTCGAGATCCACGGCCAGCATGACGATCGCGGCCTGCTCAACCCGCGCGGACACCGCGCGCTGCTCGACACCTTCGGCCGGATCGATGCCGGCACCGCCGCCCGGGCGCACCGCGCGTGGCGCGATGCCGAGGATGCGCTGGCGGTGGCGCGCGCCGAGCTCGATACCGCCGCGCGCGACCGCGACTGGCTCGAACATGCCGCGGCCGAGCTCGCTGCCTTCGGGCCCGAGCCCGGCGAGGAGGAGGAGCTCGCCACCCGCCGCGCCGGGATGCAGCGCGGCGAGAAGATCGCCGGCGACCTGCAGGCGATCGCCGAACTGCTCGACGGATCGGAGGGCGGCCTCGCCCGGCTGCGCCAGGCCGCGCGCGTGCTCGAGCGGGTCGCCGAGGATCACGCGGCGCTGGCCGAATCGCTCGCGGCGATCGATCGCGCCATCATCGAGGGCACGATCGCGCAGGAGCGGGTCGACGAGGCAGCCGAGGCGCTCGCCTTCGATCCCGCCCAGCTCGAGGCGGACGAGACCCGCCTGTTCGAGCTGCGCGCGCTGGCCCGCAAGCATCGCGTCCAGCCCGACGACCTCGCCGCGCTCGCCGCCGAGCTCGCCGGGAAGCTCGAGCGGATCGAAAGCGGCGGCGCGGGGATCGCGCTCCTCGAGCGCCGGGTCGCCGATTCGGCACGGGCCTATGAAGCGGCGGCCGATGCGCTGACCGCGGCGCGCACCGAGGCGGCGGCGCGGCTCGATGCCGCGGTGAAGGGCGAACTGGCGCCGCTGAAGCTGGATGCCGCGCGCTTCCGCACCGTCGTCGCCCCGCTCGCCCGCGATCAATGGTCGCCCTCGGGCAAGGACCGGGTCGAGTTCGAGATCTCGACCAATCCCGGCGCCCCGTTCGCGCCGCTGACCAAGATCGCCAGCGGCGGCGAACTGTCCCGCTTCATCCTCGCGCTCAAGGTCGCGCTCGCCGAACAGGGCGGCGCGGCGACGATGATCTTCGACGAGATCGATCGCGGGGTCGGCGGCGCGGTGGCGAGCGCGATCGGCGAGCGGCTGGCCCGGCTCGCGGCCAGCACGCAGCTGCTGGTGGTGACGCACAGCCCGCAGGTCGCGGCGCGCGGCGCGCATCACCTGCTGATCGCGAAGAGCCATGACGGCTTCGTCACCCGCACCGGCGTCACCCTGCTCGACGAACCGGCGCGACGCGAGGAGATCGCCCGGATGCTGTCCGGCGCCACGATCACCGACGAGGCCCGCGCCCAGGCGGAGCGGCTGCTGGAGGCGGCATAGGCGCCCCCGTCAGAACGGGAATTTCATCGTCACCATGATCCGCTTGTCGGGCTTGCCGTCCGGGCTCTGCCGGGTCGCCGCATAGACATTGCCCTGGCCGCCGCCCACGCGAAAGGCGATGCCCGGCCCGCCCAGCGGCGCATAGTCGTGCGGCAACGGCCGCAGCCGGAACTGCTCCTGCGCCTCCGCATGCCCGCACACCACGATATCGCCGTCCTCCTCGGTCGGGGCGGCGCAGCGGGTCGGGTTGCGCCGCGGCGGCGGTTCCTTCTCGGCCGGGCCGCTCACGGCCGGTGCCGCCGCCTGAAGCATCATCAGTAGCGCAGCGATCATGCAGCCGACTTTCCCAGCGGAAGCCATGGAATAGCGATGGCGTCCGGCCCGGACAACGCGGCCAGTCCATTTAGGTGCGACTTTTCCGCAAAGTCGTGCTATAGCGCTGGCATCTCGCGATTCCGCCGACAAGCATCGCGTGACTGAGAGACCTTCGCGCTCCCGCTTGCCAAGCCGTTGGAGCCTCGTTTCTTGGATCTCAATTACCTTCTCCATCGTGAGCAGATCTCGCTGATGCGCGCTGAACGCGCCGCTTGCGGATCGTCGCGCGCATCGCATCGCGGGCTCGCCCGCGCCTATGCCGCGCTGCTCGATGCAGAGCCCTATCCCTTTCGCAACGCCCCGGTCCTCGCTGACTAGGGCGCGATCGCCATCGGATGCGCCGGCCGGGGCCGGACGGTGCTCCGCTCTCTCTTCTCGGCCCCAAACCGGTTCGCGGCCATGCCGCCCGCCGGGCTACCCAAGGAAATAGTTATGCCGATCGGCACCGTAAAATTCTTCAATGCCGACAAGGGCTATGGCTTCATCGCGCCTGAGGGCGGCGGAAACGACGCCTTTGTCCACATCAGTGCCGTTGAGGCCGCCGGCATGCGCACGCTCGATAAGGAGCAGCGCGTGTCGTACGAGCTCGAGCAGGACCGTCGTGGCAAGATGTCCGCGGTCAATCTCGCAGCAGCGTAAGTGACGGGTGGGCGCCGGCTTCGGCCGGCGCCGCTTCCCCCTTCCGCTCCCCAGACCTGCGGAGAAGTCATACGAATACCACCGCCATGTTCTATCGCGATCGTGCCCGTCAGGCGGAAGCCGATGCGAATGCTGCTACCCTGGACAATGTCCGCTCGCGCTGGATGCGCGCGGCCAAGGCCTGGGACGAAATGGCGACCCGCGCCGAAAAGACCGCTGAGCGGCGTTCGGTGAACGAAGAAGCCAAGATGGTCGCGGAGATGATGTCGGACGACTAGCTTCGCGCTTGATCGTCCCCCACGGCCTCCGCTAGCGCGTGTGCCATGAACGCGCCCCTGCCCGATACCGATGAAGAAGCCGCCGCCGAGCTGGCACGCCTCGCGGGCGAGATCGCGCACCACAACCGGCTCTATCATACCGAGGACGCGCCCGAGATTTCGGACGCCGACTATGACGCGCTCGTCCGCCGCAACAACGCGCTGGAAGCTGCCTTCCCGCATCTGATCCGCAGCGATTCGCCCAATGCGCAGGTCGGCGCGGCGCCCGCCACGCATCTCGCCAAGGTCGCGCATGCCCGGCCGATGATGAGCCTGGAGAACGCCTTCGCCGATGAGGAGGCGATCGAGTTCGTCGCGCGCGTGCGGCGCTTCCTCAGCCTGGCCGAGGACGCCGCGGTCGCGCTGACCGCCGAGCCCAAGATCGACGGCCTGTCCTGCTCGCTGCGCTACGAGCGCGGCGTGCTGGTCCGCGCCCTCACGCGCGGCGACGGCCAGGTCGGCGAGGACGTGACCGCCAATGCGCGCACCATCGCAGACATTCCCGAGCGGCTGCACGGCACGCCCGCCACCTTCCCCGACGTGTTCGAGGTGCGTGGCGAAGTCTATATGGCCAAGGCCGATTTCACCGCGCTCAATGCGCGCCTGCTGGCCGAAGCGGACGCGGCCGGCGATGCGGGCAAGGCGCGCCAGTTCGCCAACCCGCGCAACGCCGCCGCCGGGTCGCTGCGCCAGAAGGACGCCGCCGTCACGGCCAGCCGCCCGCTGCGCTTTCTCGCCCATGGCTGGGGCGAGGCGTCGACCGTGCCGGGCGAGACGCAATATGACGTGATGCAGGCGATCGCCGCCTGGGGCCTGCCGGTCAGCGACCTGCTGATCCGCGTCGACGGGATCGCCGCCGCGCTCGCGCACTATCGCCGGATCGAGGCGGAACGCGCCGACCTGCCCTTCGACATCGACGGCGTGGTCTACAAGGTCGACCGGCTCGACTGGCAGGCGCGGCTCGGTGCGGTGGCCAGGGCGCCGCGCTGGGCGCTCGCCCATAAATTCCCCGCGGAGCGCGCCCAGACGACGCTGGAGCGGATCGACATCCAGGTCGGCCGCACCGGCAAGCTGACGCCCGTGGCCCGGCTGACGCCCGTCACGGTCGGCGGCGTGGTCGTCACCAACGCCACGCTCCACAACGAGCACGAGATCGAGCGGCTGAACGTCTGGCCGGGCGACCGCGTCGTGCTGCAGCGCGCCGGCGACGTGATCCCGCAGATCGTCGAGAATCTGTCGCGCGACGAAAGCCGCGGCACCTGGCCCTTCCCCGCCATCTGCCCCGAATGCCAGTCCGATGCGGTGCGCGAGGAGGGCGAGGTCGATGTCCGCTGCACCGGCGGGCTGATCTGCCCCGCGCAGCGCGTCGAGCGGCTGCGCCATTTCGCCAGCCGCGGGGCGCTCGATATCGAGGGGCTCGGCGCGACCAGCGTGGAATCCTTCTTTCGCGACGGGCTGCTCCATTCCCCGGCCGACATCTTCCGGCTGAAGGACAAGCGCGACCTGCTCATCGCGCGCGAGCGCTGGGCGGAGACCTCGGTCGACAATCTCCTCGCCGCGATCGAGGACAAGCGCACGCCTGATCCGGCCCGCTTCCTGTTCGGCCTCGGCATCCGCCATGTCGGCAGCGTCACCGCGCGCGACCTGGTCAAGGCGTTCGGCACGGTCGAGCGCGTCGCCGACGTCGCCACCCGCGCCGCGACCGACGAAGAGGCCCGCGCCGAGCTGATCGCGGTCGACGGGATCGGCCCCGTCGTCGCCGAGGCGCTGGTCGATTTCTTCGCCGAGCAGCACAACCGCGAGGCCTGGGCCGACCTGCTCGGGCAGGTCTCCCCCACCCCCTATGTGTCCACTGTCCGGGAGTCGCAGGTCAGCGGCATGACGCTGGTTTTCACCGGCAGCCTGGAGACCGTGAGCCGCGACGAGGCCAAGGCCCAGGCCGAGGCGCTCGGCGCCCGCGTGGCCGGATCCGTTTCGGCCAAGACCGATCTGGTGATTGCCGGGCCGGGTGCCGGCTCCAAGCTGAAGAAAGCCGCTGATCTCGGAATCCGGGTCATTGATGAAGCAGGCTGGGCGGAAATAGTCGCTTCGGCAAGGTGATGCCTTTTTGCAACGCAGCATGACCGAATGCTGCGCCCCACTTGAAGATTCCCCCGCGTCATTTATCCGAAATATTCGAGTCGCATGGGGCCAGCGACGGTGCATTTCGCCGCGCTACTCGCGACTCAGCGTACAAGGGGATTATCATGCGACATAACCTATTTATTGGAGCAGCGGTTGCCGCGCTCATCGTTCCGATGGCAGCCAGCGCCCAGGAAACCACGTCGACGATCCGCGGCACCGTGACCTCCAACGGCGCACCTGTCGTCGGCGCCACCGTCGATGTCGTCGATGTAGCGTCCGGCACCCGTGGTTCCGCGACGACCAACGAATCCGGCTCCTTCAATCTCAACGGTCTGCGCGCAGGTGGTCCCTACACGGTATCGGTGACCGCCGAGGGCTATAACGGCACCCAGATTACCGACATCAATACGGTCGCCGCCCAGGCCTTCGATATCCCGATCGAACTGACTGCCAGCAGCACCACCACTGCCGACATCGTGGTGACCGCCGCAAGCATGCCGAAGGCTCGCACGATTTCGCAGGGCCCGGCTACCGTTCTCAACGCCCGCCAGATCGCGAATATCGCCACGGTCAATCGCGACATTCGCGACCTTGAGCGGCGCGATCCGTTCGCCCGCCTGGACGACACGCCCACCGGCGGTCGCGCCGTATCCTTCGCAGGCCAGAATCCGCGCTTCAACCGCTTCTCGGTCGACGGCGTATCGATTACGGACAATTTCGGCCTCAACACCGATGGCCTGCCCAGCCGGCGCTCGCCCATCCCGCTCGACGCCATCGGCCAGTTCCAGGCTCAGGTAGCGCCTTATGATGTCCGTCAGGGCAACTTTCAGGGCGGCGCCATCAACATCGTCTTGAAGTCCGGTACCAACCAGTTCCACGGGACCGGTTTCTATGCGCTTTCGGGCGATGATTTCGTCGGCAGCCAGACCAAGAACCTGAAGGTCAACATTCCGAACTTCAAGATTCAGAACTACGGCGCGGAAATCAGCGGGCCGATCATCAAGGACAAGCTGTTCTTCATGGTGGCTGGCGAGAGGCTGCGCGGCGGCCGCCCGATCGCGGAGGGTCCGACTGACAACAATGCCGGCACCTTGATCCCGAACCTGACCCAGGCGCAGGTCGATCAAGTCTCGGCGATCGCGAAGAGCGTCTACAATTACAATACGGGCGGCGTGTTGCGTGACCTGGGCGACAAGGACGACCGTCTCGTCGCCAAGATCGACGCCAATATCTCGGACACCCAGCGCCTCTCGCTGACCTACACCTATGCGAACGACGCGATCAACCTGCTCAACAACACCTTCTCGTCGATCGCCACCGGCAGCCCCGGTCTGGGCCTGGCCTCCAACGCCTATATCCAGGGCAACCGCCTGCACACCGGCGTGGCGCAGTTGAACTCTCAATGGTCGGACAGCTTCTCGACCGAGGTTCGCGGGTTCTACAAGAACTATACCCGCATCCAGGATCCGTTGTTTGGCCGCGGCTTCGCGCAGATGCGCGTGTGCACCAATCCCACCGCAACTGTGGGCGGGTCGGCAACGGGCTGCGAGGCAAGCAAGGTTGGCGAGGTCGGCACCGATGCCGTCGTTTCGTTCGGTCCGGACACGTCGCGTCAGACCAATCAGCTCAAGACCGAAACCTGGGGCGGCCTGGTTCAGGCGCGCCTGAACATGAACAACCATGACCTTCGCGTCTTTGCCGAAGTGCAGGATGTGAAGATCTTCAATTCCTTCCTGCAAAACAGCGCCGGCAATTATTATTTCGACTCGATTGCGGACTTCCAGGCGCGCAAGGCAAGCTCGTTCGCTTATGGTAACGCAGTCCCATCGCTGGTCCCGGACGATGCCGCGGCAAAGTTCGGATATCAGAGCTATGTGTTCGGTATCATGGACAGCTGGAAGGTCACGCCGACGCTGAACGTGTCATATGGCATGCGCTACGACCTGTATGGCATGCACGATAACCCTGCGCTCAGCCCCTATTATACGGCACGCTACGCCGGTGGCGCGATCGTGAACGGACAGCAGACGACGATCGGCTCCAACACCGTCAATATCTCGGGCTTCGACCTGTTCCAGCCGCGCGCCGGCTTCGACTGGCGGCCCACTTCCCGGATCAGCATCCGCGGTGGCGGCGGCATCTTCGGCGGCGGCACGCCGGACGTCTATGTGTCGAACAGCTTCTCCAACACCGGCGTGCTGACCAATTCCTTCTCGTCCAACCGGAACAGCACCGCCATCGGCTGTACCAACCTGCCCTCGGCGGCGGTCTGCAGCGATGCACTGAACAACGTTACCGGCACGAGCATCCCGACCTCGGTCAACAACTACCTCGCGGGCACCACCGCTTCGACGGCCTCGACCGTCAACGCGCTCGACCCGCACTTCAAGGTGCCTTCGCAGTGGCGCGCCACCCTGACCGGCGAATATACCGCCAACCTGGGCCCGCTCGGCGACAACTGGGTGTTCGGCGCCGACTTCCTGTATTCGAAGGTCCGCAATCAGGTTTACTTCACTGACATCCGTTCGCAGCCGCTGGCCGGCGCGCTCACCCCGGACGGCCGCCAGCGTTACTACAACTTCGCCGACAAGAACCTGGCGAGCACCGATACCAACACCGATATCCTGCTGACGAACACGACCAAGGGACGCTCCTATATCGCGGTGGCGCGAGTGGATAAGACTTGGGATTTCGGCCTGAATATCAATGGCAGCTTCACCTATCAGGACGTGAAGGATCAAGCGCCGGCGACATCGTCGACGGCGGGGTCCAATTATTCCAACGGGGCCTTTGTCGATCCGAACAATGTCGCCTATGGCATCTCGAACGATCAGGTGAAGTACTTCTTCAAATACGGCCTGAACTACGATCATGCCTTCTTCGGCGACTACAAGACCACGTTCGCGCTGTTCGGCGAATCGCGGATCGGTCATCCGTTCAGCTATACCTTCCAGGACTTCGGTTCGGGGCGGTCGGCCGTGTTCGGGACGACCGGGCGCAGCTCCGCAACGGGTACCGGCGGCAACCGCTACCTGATCTATGTTCCGACCGTCGACGATGCGAAGGTCGTCTATAGCGACGCGGCCTTCAAGACGGCGTTCCAGAACTTCGTCAAGGCGTCCGGCCTCGACAAATATGCCGGCCAGATCGCGCCGCGTAACGCCTTCCACTCGAAGTGGTTCACGCGCCTCGATCTGCACGTGGCGCAGGAAATCCCGACCTTCGTGGGGAAATCCCGGATCACACTGTTCGCCGACATTGAGAACTTCACCAACCTGATCAACAAGAACTGGGGCCAGACGCGCGAATACGTCTTCCCCTATAATATCGCCGTGGTGCAGGTACAGTGTCTGCAGTCAGTTACTTCTGCCAGCAACCCCAACCCCGCCGTCGCCACGAATGTCAGCCAGGCATGCGCGCAGTACAAGTATTCGCCGGTGAACAACGGCACTAGCTTTACGACGCCGACCGACCAGGTTTACGCCAACCAGTCGCTCTACTCGATCCGGATCGGCGCGAAGTTTACCTTCTAACCATACGAAAATCGAACCTTCGGCCGCCGCCCCCGAATAGGGGGCGGCGGTTTTCGTTTGAGCCTGTCGAATATGAGGGAGCAGCCGGCTACTTGATCAGGCCGCTTCAGCGGTCTTCGCGTGAACTGAGCTGATCGACCACGAGAATACCGCCCGGTCATCGCTTGAGAAGCTAAGCGGAACGTCGGTGACAGCCCGTTCAATTGCCGACGACAAATGTGATCTCATCCTCGATCAGCGTCCGAGTTAAGTACAGTGTCACCTCGATTCCCCGATTGCAGCGGGCGCCGCGTGCTGCGCCTCCAGGCCCGCCGCCTGTTCCACGATCGACGTCCGCATAGCCGATAAGCATTTCGTTATCCTCGCTTCTTACACGAGGAACAGTGCCACACCCTGCCGCTAAGCTACGAGGATTGTTGGATTATTGACAACAAAAGTGGGACGCACCGGATCTCCGCCACGCCCCACACGAACCCGGAACCTTCGACACACTGCCCAGCTCGGACCTTCGCCACTCCAGCGAGACACCACCTCGCCAACAAGGGCAGGGATCAGATGCCCACGTCCGTGCGACACGGGTTTCACTGTCGTAGCTTGTTGCGGAAATTAAAATATATCAGCATCATCGTTATAGAAGCGTAAAATACCAAAGCGCACAGCAAGGCCGATGAAGCGTAGTCAAAGTTCTTGATTGGTCCGATCACCATTCGCCTGATAACGAGAATCACCGATATCAGCGTCATCAAGCAGAAAGACAAAACCTGCCACAAGGCTATTTTATTTGACAATACAATTCTAACTATACCATTTCTAAAAAGTGTAATCATGCATATGATTAATACCATCGTAGCACAAGAAAGAAGTATAAATTTCCCGTAGAACGATGGTTTATAAAAACTATTTACAACATCAACAAATATCAGCACGTCAACCAAAATCAGCATTTGAGATAAGAGGTATCTCGTTATCACATTCATAGCCATGCGCCCGTCTGTAATATCTATTTGCAAGCATCTGGAATTGCGCCGTCGGCAGCCATAAACCCCATCATCCTTGCATCCGCAATTCAGCGGATACCCTTCTATACCAGCACATACCCACCGCATACGAAGGCCACTCGGATCGGCCTTATTCACCAGATCTCCGCCCACATAATTATACCAGTTCATCCCGTCGCCATAGCCGATCGGATCGGTCTGCATGAACCGTCCGAGCCGCGAGGAAAGGCCGTCTGGTCCGCATTCTCACAGAACGTGGCGCAGGCCTCAAAATGCGGGGCCGCGATAGTGCTCGGGCAGGAAGCACCTCATGCATGGCAGCGATCCGGTGACCTCCTTCGACATAAAGGGCCGGAGCATCGTCACGCGCGGCGGCCTCGATGGTGATGCTACTCGCCACCCTTTCGGCGGCGATTGAACCGCCGAACGGCACCACCTGTACAGGAATCTGTACAGGTCCGAAAAATGTCAGCGACCCTCATGACATTTCGACAGGCGTGACACTGCCGCCGCCGGATCGACCCGCGCGCGCCTCAGCCCGGCGCCAGTCACGGACACTGGCGCATGGGCATCGATTCAACCCGCCGCCCGGCGGGGCGATATCGACGCATGGACTGCCCCGCATCCCGGCAGCGCGATCGCGCCCGCCAGACCGGCGCCGTGCCGCTACGCCGCCTTGGCGTAGATGCTGTTGACCGGCCGAGCGAACACCCGCCCCACCATCGGCGCGAAGAAGCTCAGCGGCGCGCTGTCATAGGCGGGGTCGAACGCCGCCTGGTCGTATTTCTCGCAGAACTCGGCGCACGCCTCGAAATGCGGATGGCCGCGGTAATTCTCGCGCAGGTCGCGGTCCATCCCGAGATAGTGGAAGAAATAATAGCCCTGGAACACGCCGTGCGTGTTGGCGATCCAGTGGATCTCCTCCGAGACGAACGGCCGCAGCATCGCCGCGCCGATCTCCGGATGGTTGAACGTGCCGAGCGTGTCGCCGATGTCGTGGAGCAGCGCCATCACCACATAGGGCTCGTCGCGCCCGTCGCGGTGCGCGCGGGTCGCGGTCTGCAGCGAATGCTCCAGCCGGTCGACGGGGAAGCCGCCGAAATCGCCCTCGAGCAGCCGGAGATGCGTCAACACCCGGCCGGGCAGGTCCTTCGCGAAATCGCGGAAATGCGCGCCGATGATGTTCCAGTCCTGCTGCGTGCCCTCGGTCATCGCGGTGAACTGCGCGCGGTCCTGCTGCTCGGTCATGCCTCTCTCTCCATCTCGCTGCCCGCCTTCACGGGTCCGGTTCCGTGCTTTCCTCCTACCG
>CAISGR010000252.1 GCA_903884945.1 uncultured bacterium | reverse complement strand
CTCCAACCGTGCCCGCTTCGCTCGGTTCAACGATGTCGCCGGCATCAAGCCGGAAGACGTGCCGTTCTTCGAAAAGGTCTGAGCGAATGAGCTTCGCCGAGGTGCTCGCGCGCAAGAATGCGTCCGTGTTCACGCGCCTCGGCGAAGTGGCGACTTGGGCGCCGGTCGGCGGCGATCCGATCCCCGGTGTATGGATCATCCGGCGCGAGCCCGATGAGGTCGCGCGGTTCGGACAGAGCGGCGCCGTCATGGCCACGGCCAAGATCAGGGTCCGTGCGGTCGATGTCGCCACCCCCGCCAAGGGCGACGTCTGTCAAACCGCCGTGGGGGATGTGTTCAAGATCATCGCCAAGCCCCTCGCCGATCCACGCCGGTTGGTGTGGGAGTGCGAGGCGACGCTAGTGGCAACGCCGTGAAGCTCGATCATGCCGCGCCCGACGTACGAGCGCCGCTCGCATCGGACCTCAAAGCGACGGCCCGGGATCTCACGCTCGGCATGGATATCGTGGAAGAGGGTCTGAAATCCGAGCTGCGCGACCAGGTGCGCGGCGCAGGCCTTGGAGAGCGCCTGGCGAAGACATGGCAAGGGCGGCGCTATCCGACAGGACAGGAAAGCTTCGATCCTTCCGCCTATGTCTGGAGCAAGGCCCCCAAGCTGATCGATGCCTATGCACGCGGGGCGACGATCGTCCCGGTTAATGGCGCCAAGTTTCTGGCGATCCCGACCGATGACGTGCCGAAAAAACGGCAGGGCAACCGACTGACGCCGGCGGAGGTCGAGCAGCGGTTCGGCAAGCCGCTGATCTTCATCTCGCCGAGCGACAAGGGCTTTCACACCTCCAGCTTCCGCCATGCGGGCGTGGCGTTTCTCGTCCTCAAAGGCCTGGTCGTGCGTCGGGCCTCCAGCCGCTATCGCAACGCCACGGCGCGCGAGCTTGAGAAAGGCCGCCAAGGGCTCAAGTCCGTCAATTCGGTGATCATGTTCGTGCTTGTCCCGTCAGTGCGCGTGACCAAGCGCCTCGATCCGGACGGCGCTGTCGGTCGTTGGGCGGCCAAGTTCCCCGAGCTGGTCTGAGGGCGTCATGTCGAAGCGTGAACTGGTGCTCAAGGCCGTTGCGGCGCTGATCAGCGCGGCGCTGCCCGATGCGGGTTTCGAGCGCAACCAGGCCAAGGCTGACGAGGTCGGCCCGAACGGCTCGATCGTCATGCGCGACGGCGATCCGGGTCCGCCTGAGATCGACCTTTCGCCTCTGAGCTACAACTATGATCACAGCATCCCGCTCGAAATCGCGGTCCTGCCGAGCGACGAACAAACAAACGAACAGGCGCTCGACGCTATGTTGAGCGCGCTCGGCGCGGCGGTCGCGGCTGACCGGACTCTCGGCGGCCTTTGCGACTTCCTGGACGTCGAGGCGCCCACAACCGAAGAACTGGTCGTCGAAGGCGCGCCTGCCGGGCGCTGGGCCGACTTGGCGATCGTGGCCAGCTACGCCACGCCGAACCCACTCACCTAACCCCTTCCTCGCATCACGGAGACCACCATGGCTCGCGCACGCGGCGCGAACGCTGTCCTTATGGCGGCGTTCGAAACCACCTACGGCACCCCGCCGGCAACCGGCTACATCCCCTTGCCGTTCGTTTCCTCGAACCTCGGCGAAGAGCAGGGGCT
>CAISGR010000251.1 GCA_903884945.1 uncultured bacterium | reverse complement strand
GGTGGCCAAGGCGGTTAAACTACTGCCTGCGGCGGTTTCCTGCTTTTCTTGCATGTCCTTGTCCCTATATGGTCGGAGTGACAGGAATTGAACCTGCGACCCCTGCCTCCCGAAGGCAGTGCTCTACCAGGCTGAGCTATTCCCCGACCAGGGACGAGCCGCGCTGGTATGGCGCGGCAAGGCGTCGGCCCTTAGCCGAGGGAATCGCGGGCATCAACCCGCATTCGATCCCGCGGCGAAAGATGTTGGATTTTGCTCAACCGCGCGCGCCGAGCATCTCCTCGATGCTGGTGAATTTCTCGCGCGGGGCGCCGTCGCGGGCGCGGGCGATCTCGGCCGCCTCGATCTTCTGCCAGTCGCGGAAGGTGACGACCTCCACGCCGCGCGCCGCCAGCAGCGAATCGAGCCCCGCGCGCCCGGGCTTGCCGCTCGTCCCGCCGGCCGCCAGGTCCGCGGCGATGCTCTCAGCGATCAGGAATCCGTCGGGCCGGTTGGTGCCGATCGTGCCGGTCGGACCGCGCCGCGCCCAGCCGACGGCATAGAGGCCGGGCGAGATCCGCCCCTCGACATTGGCGAAGCGGCCGAGCTTCTCGTCATAGGGCACGCCTTCGATCGTCGGGGTGCGATAGCCGATGCAGCTGATGACGAGGCTCGCCGGCACGGCATATTGCTCGCCCGTCCCGACGGCGCGGCCCGCGGCATCGACCGCCGTACGCTCGACGATCACGCGCTCGGCCCTGCCGTCGCCCTCGACCCGCACCGGCATCGCGTAGAAATCGAAGACGATGCTGATCTGCCGGTCCTCGTGCCGCGCCGCGAAATCGCGCAGGTGCGACACCGACTTGCGCAGCCCGGGATCGAGCGCGGCATCCTCCGCCAGCGGCGGGAGATCGGCCGGATCGACGACAGGCGTCGCCCGCGCCAGATGCCCCAGCTCGCCCAGCTCCTTGGGCGTCATCGCGATCTGGTGCGGCCCGCGGCGCGCGAGGATCGTGATCCGGTCATGCGTCGCCGTGCGGAGATGCGCGAGCGCCGGGCTGACGATATCCGATCCGGCGAACTCGCCCTCGGCCTTGGCGAGGATCCGCGCCACGTCCAGCGCCACATTGCCCGCGCCGACGACCACCGCGCCGGGGCCGTTGAGCGGCGGGTTGAGCCCGGCGAAATCGGGATGGCCATTGTACCAGCCGACGAACGCGGCCGACCCGATCACCCCGGGCAGGTCGTCGCCCGGCACGCCGAGCGGCTTGTCGTCCGGCGCGCCCGTCGCCAGCACGACGGCGTCGTACAGCGCGCCCAGTTCGGCGATGGCGATGTCCCGGCCGACCGTGACATTGCCGACGAAGCGGACATTGTCGGTCAGCGCGACCGCCTCATAGCGCCGCGACACGCCCTTGATCGACTGGTGATCGGGCGCCACGCCGGTACGGATCAGGCCATAGGGGACGGGCAGCCGATCGATGATGTCGACGCGGACATCCGCGCCGAAGGTCTTCTGGCATGCCTCGGCGGTGTAATAGCCCGCCGGTCCCGAACCGATGATCGCGATATGACGCAACGCCGCTCTCCTGTTTTGCCGCGATGCTAGCGTCCCGGCGTCGCAGGGCAAGCCGTGGCTCGACCCGGGCGATCCCGGGCTGTATCCGCCGGGCATGTCATCGATCGAAATGATTGCCGTCGCGCTCGGCATCGTGAACGTCGCGCTCGTCGTGCGGCGCAGCCTGTGGAACTACCCGTTCGGGATCGTGATGGTGGCGCTCTACGCGCACATCTTCTTCGGCGCGCGGCTGTACAGCGACGCGCTGCTCCAGCTCTTCTTCTTCGTCGTCCAGATCTATGGCTGGGCGCACTGGAGCCGCGCGGCAGCCGCGGCGGGCGAAGTCAGGGTCGAGCGCCTCGGGCCGCGGGCACGGCTGGCCTGGTGCGCCGGCAGCGTGGTGGCGACGGCGCTGTGGGGCTGGGGCATGCACCGCTTCACTGATGCCGCCTTTCCCTGGTGGGATGCGGCGGTGGCGATCCTGAGCGTCGCCGCGCAGCTGCTGATGTCGCGCCGCTTCCTCGAGAACTGGGTGCTGTGGATCGCGGTCGATGTGCTGGCGATCGGGCTTTACGCCGCCAAGGACCTCTGGCTGACCGCCGGGCTCTACGGCGTGTTCCTGCTCCTCTCGATCTGGGGCCTGCTCGGCTGGCGGGGCGCGGAGCGGCGGATGGCGATGGCGTGACGCGCGGCTTCCTGCTCGGCAAGTTCATGCCGCCGCATGCCGGCCATCAACTGCTCGGCGAGACGGCGCAGGCGCTGGTCGACGAGCTCACCATCCTGGTCTGCTGGCTGCCCGACGATCCGATTCCCGGCCCGCTGCGCCTCGCCTGGATGCGCGAGCTGTTCCCGCGCGCCCGCGTGATCGGGCATGACGCGGTCGTGCCGCAGGCGCCGGGCGACCATCCGGACTTCTGGGCGATCTGGCGCGGCATCGTGCGGGCGGCGCATCCCGAGCCGATCGACCTGGTCTTCGCGTCCGAGCCCTATGGCGCGCGGCTGGCGGCGGAAGTCGGCGCGCGCTTCCGCCCGGTCGACCCCGGCCGGGAAGCGGCGGCGACCTCCGCCACCGCGATCCGTGCCGATCCCTGGGGCCAGTGGGCGTCGCTCCCGCCGCCGGTGCGCGGCCATTACGCGCGCACCATCTGCCTCCACGGGCCCGAAAGCACCGGCAAGTCGACGCTGTCGCACCGCCTCGCGGCGCATTTCGAAACCGTGCTCATGCCCGAATATGGCCGGACCTGGTGCGAGCGCTTCGGGACCGACCTCGTCATGGCCGATCTCGTCGCGATCGCCGAGACGCACGACGCGATGACGCTGAGCCTGAAGCGCCGCTGCAACCGCCGGCTGATCGTCGACACCGATCCGCTGATGACCGCGGTGTGGGCCGACATGCTGTTCGGCACGCGCGATCCCTGGTTCGATCGCTGGGACGCGCCGGCCGATCTCTACCTGCTGCTCGATCTCGACCTGCCATGGATCGACGACGGCACGCGCCTGTTCGGCACGGCCGCGGCGCGGGCGCGCTTCTTCGCGCTGTCGCGGGCCGAACTGGAGCGGCGCGGGGTGCGCTGGGCGCTGGTCGGCGGCACCGGCGAGGCGCGCTTCGCGAACGCCCTGGCCGCGATCGCCGCGGCCGGCCTTGCCTAGCGGCGCTTTTCCACGGCGCCGTTTCTTTGGGTGTCGGCCCGGCGTCCAGTTGTTTCCCGCCCGTCGATGTCGCGGCCCGCAAGACGGGCCGCCTCCGCACCGCAGGTCAGCGCGCGAAGGGCCTGTTCCAGCTGGATGCGGTCCAGTCGATGAGGGGCAGGCCAGAGTGCCACGACGGATTTCGCTCTAAAATCCTCAGCATCGTCTGTTTTCCCGCTGCCGTCACAAATATGCAGCCGCGCACTTCTAGCGACTCCTCGCACCCAGAATGAAGGAGCCGACGACCTCTCATGAAAGCGATGTTCGCCGTCGATCGCTCCATGTGGTTGCGGCTGAAAAGCCGGATTGCCTATGCCACCGGGAAGACCGACGATGCCGAAGATATTCTCAGCACGGCATATGTGAAGTTCGCCGAAAAGAAGGAAGGCGCCGTCGAGAACGAGGAGGCCTTTCTTTTCCGGATCGCCATCAACCTCCACATCGACGAGCGCCGGAAGGCTTCGTCGAGGGGGGGATTCGCGCCTCTGGAAGCAAATGAGCTGATCGTCGATCCGACGCCGCTCCAGGACGAAATATTGGATTCACGGAGGCAATGGGAGGCCGTGCAGAGCATCATCGACCGACTGCCGGAGCGAACCCGGGAAATCCTCTTCATGCGGCGCGTGGATGGTATGCGATACAAGGAGATCGCCCGCGAGCTTGGCATCACTGAAAGCGCGGTGGAGAAGCACATCGCGAAAGCAGCCACGCTTTTGCTGCGTGCGAGTAGAAATCGTTGAAGACTGCAAGGACAGGGATGGCGCGGGACGAAGACGTTGATGCGGCTGCGGCGCACTGGCTGGCGCGGCTGCACGCGGATTCCTGTTCGAACACGGATCGCGAGCATTTCCGCGAATGGCTCGCATCGGATCCCCGCCACGCGCTCGCTTTCGAGGAACTGACGGCGGCCTGGGACACGCTTGGGCGCGTGACATGGCCAGCACCTTCCGTCGAGACGCCGGGGCCGCGCCTAACCCGGCGCAGGGTGCTCGGAGGCGTGGCGGCGTCCGTGATCGGGGTCGGCAGTTTCGCCGGTTGGTCGGCCGCTTATGCCGGCGTCTATGAGACGGCGGTGGGAGAACAGCGAAGCGTCGTCCTGCCGGATGGCACGCGCGCGGTGCTCGACACCGACACCAGAATCCGGTTCCGAGATAGCGGCGATACGAGCGAAATCCGGCTCTATCGAGGACGGGCAAGTTTCGTCGCACGGACGCAGGAGACGAAGCTGCTGTGCGTCCGCGTCGGCGATGCGCAGATCCTCACGAACCGATCGCGCTTCGACGTCGAATGCGTCGATGAACGCCTCGGGCGCGTTGTGGTGACCGGCGGGCGGCTCAAGATCGTCGACCAGACCGCGCGGCTGCAAACCCGATATGTGGATGGTGGTCAGGAAGCGATGGCGGGCGAGGGTGCGCCCAAGCCGCTGGACGCGCCGGCACTTGCCCGTGCAACGGCCTGGCAGTCGGGGCGGCTGATTTTTTCAGACGACACGCTGGCGACTGCGGTCGCGGCGATGAACCGCTATAGCGCGCGAAAGCTCGCCTGCCTCGATGCGCAGGTTGCCGCAGTCAGGATCAGCGGTACGTTCCGCGCTGGTGACAACGATGGATTCTCCAAGTCGCTGTCCCTGATGATTCCCGTTGAAATCGTCCAGACGGATGCAGGGATCGGACTGAAGCGCCGGTCCGGCCTGTAATAAATATTAAACAAAAAAATCCTGAGGATTTTTGATTCACTTCCGTCTTGAGTTCGATCGATGTTTTTCGTTGAACCAAGATCGGGGGACTTGTGAAAAGACGTTTTCGTAAAGCAGTATTATTGTGCGCGGCCGGAGCAACTGCCATGGCCTTTACTGGCGAAGCTGCCCTTGCGCGGTCGAACGCCATCGAAATTTCGATGCAGTCGCAGCCGCTGGAAAAGGCGCTGAATGAATTCTCACGCATATCCGGGGTGGATATTCTGTTCAGCCCGCAATTGGTTCGCGGGCGGACGGCGCCTGCTATCCATGGCAGGATGTCGGCGATCGAGGCCGTGCGGCGCATGGTTCGCGACCTGCCGATCGACGTCTTGGACAACGGTGCCGGCAGCCTGGTCCTTCGCGCGGCCTCTCCCGAGCAGTCCAGCCGGGCTCGCGCGGAAAAGCCTCAATCCAGCATCGAGCAACCCGACCCCGAAGTCGTCGTCGTCGGCACGCGGCGCACCGATCGCACCGTCGCCCAATCCGCGTCGCCGATCGACGTATTCGATCGCAAGGCCGTCGAGGGGCAGACATCGTTCGACATGAACGACATGCTGCGCAACCTGGTGCCTTCGTTCAACGTCGCGCGCTGGGCGGTGAATGACGGCTCGACCTTCGTCCGCCCGCCATCGCTGCGCGGCCTTCCGCCAGACGAGATCCTGGTCATGGTCAATGGGAAGCGGCGCCATCGCGCGGCCGTCGTGCACTATGCCAACGGTGCGCAGGGTGTCGATATGGCGATGATCCCAGGTATCGCGGTGGAACGGATCGAGCTGCTGCGCGACAGTGCGGCCGCCCAATATGGATCGGACGCGATCGCCGGGGTCATCAATTACCAGCTGAAGCGCAACAATTCCGGCCTGCAGATCCGGTCGCGCTACGGCCAGTTCTACGAAGGCGACGGCAAAGCCTATCAGGTCGCGGCGAACCTGGGCATGAAGCTTACCGAGGCAGGCTTCTTCGACATCAGCGCGGAATTTGCGGATAACGGCCGCACCACGCGATCGGTGACGCGGCCGGGCGCTCTGGCATTGGCGCAGCAGTTTCCCGATACCTATGGCCAGATTCCCAATCCCGTGCAGCGCTGGGGCAATCCGAAGTCGAGGGCAGCCCGGGGCTTTTTCAACGCCGGGCTCGATCTCTCCGACCATCTCAAAGCGTATATGTTCGGCAGCTATGGCCATTCCGAATTCGACAGCGACTTCAACTATCGGCAGCCGGTATCGGTGACGGGGCCCAATGCCCAAGGGGTTCCCAATGGCCAGACCTTCGGCCAATCGGGCGGCGTCTATTCGACGATCTATACCGACATCATTCCCGGCCTCTATGATTCACGCGGCAAGCCGGTGTTCGATGGCACGGGTAAAACCTTCAATTTTCGACAAATCTATCCGCTCGGCTTTACGCCTTTGTTCCATGGCGATCTCGATGACATGTCGCTCGTCGCGGGTGCAAAGGGCGACGTTGGCGATCTTACCTGGGACGTCAGCGCCGCCTATGGGGAGAACCGGATCAAATACAGCCTCACCAATTCGATGAACCCCTCAATGGGGCCGAAATCGCCCACCTCGTTCTACATGGGGCAGCTGAAGCAGCACGAGACGAACTTCAACGCCGATTTCACCTACAAGCTCGACGCCGGTCTTTCCTCGCCGGTCACGCTCGCCTTCGGTGGCGAATATCGTCGCGAAGGCTATGCGATCGGACTGGGCGATCCTGAATCCTATGAAATCGGCATCTATGGGGTGCAGACGGTCCGTGCGGCCGACGGGACGCTCTATACCAACACCCCGCTCCAGATCGGGTCAAATGGGTTCCCCGGCTATGGCCCGGACTCGGTCGTCAATGCGGCGCGCGGCAACTACGCCTTTTATGGCGAGGTCGACGCGGACGTCGTGCGCGGCCTCTCGCTCACGGGTGCCTTGCGGCATGAGCGGTTCGATGATTTTGGCACGACGACCACCTGGAAGGCAACGGCGCGCTATGCCTTCAACGATGCAATCGCGATCCGCGGCGGCCTCGGGACGGGCTTTCGCGCACCGACGCCGGGGCAGCTCTTCGCGCAGAACGTGACGGCCAGCTTTGTCGGCAACGATCCGATCGAATCCGCCATCTATCCCGTCACCACCCCGGCAGCGCGGGCATTCGGTGCGAAGCCGCTGAAGCCGGAGAAATCGAGGAATTTCTCGGCCGGCATCGTGCTCACGCCCGCACGCGCGCTGACCTTCACGGTCGATTACTACAACATCCGCGTGCGGGATCGGATCGGCCTTACGGGCTTTATCGACATCAACACGCCCGAGCGGCGCCAGGCGCTGCGGGACTCCGGCGCACGCAATGCCGAGACGCTGGGGCGCCTGCGCTATTTCACCAATGCCTTCGCCACCAAGACCGAAGGTGTCGATGTCGTCGGCAATTGGCGCGCGGGGACGGGGATCGGCGACTTCGACACGACGCTGGCGGTTTCGTACAACACTACCCAGGTCACCTCGACCGAGCCCACGCTGGTCCTCGGCCAGCCTATCAATGTCGTGGATTCGATCCGGGTCGGCAACATCAACAAGGGGCTGCCGCACTGGCGCGGATATGCGACGGAAAACTGGTCGTCGGGCAGTTTCTCGGCCACCGCGCGCGCCAATTATTATGATGGCTGGACCGTCGTGGACTATGCCGGAAACGGCGGCGACAAACGCTTCAGCAGCGACGTCACGGTCGATCTGGAGGTCCGCTACAAGGCGAACTCCTGGCTGACATTGGCGGTGGGTGCGGAGAACATCCTCGACAATTATCCGGACAAGGATCGCCGCGCGACAGGGACTGCACAGCAGAACTGGTATCAGTCCACCGGCGGCACCGCGATCGGCATGGTTTACCCCGATGGCGCGCCATACGGCTATAATG
>CAISGR010000250.1 GCA_903884945.1 uncultured bacterium | reverse complement strand
TGGCCTCATCCGCCCCGGCAAGGCCGCTGACCACCCAGGGGCCCTTGGTCAGTTGCGTCCATTTGCCCCGCGCGAAGCGATAGAGATGGCCATAGCCGTCGCGTTCGGACCGCCAGATCAGGCTGCCGTCCTTCATCAGGCGATAGGCATCGCTCAGGTTGACCCAGCTCCGCTCCCCCGACTTCTCGGTGAACAGGACGCTGCTCTTGCCCGTGGCCGGGTCGACCTTGAGCATGTCGAGCGTCTTCTGGTCGCGGCTCTGGCGCTGCACCAGCAGGGTCTTGCCATCGGGCGTCCAGTTGACCCGCGCGAGATAGATGTCCGGATCGCTGCCCAGGTCGACCTTCACCGCGCCGCTGCCGTCGGCGTTCATCACATGCAACTCGACCAGCGCGTTGGGCGTGCCGGCGGCGGGATAGCGCTGATCGTAGACCTTGGTCCCGTCGGCGCCGATCGCGGCGCGCGTGACCACGCCCACCGGCGCCTCGTCGAACCGCTCGACCGCGATCCGCGCGTCGTCGGGCGACCACCAATAACCGGTCGACCGATGCATTTCCTCCTGCGCGACGAACTCGGCCTCGCCCCAGTGCACCGTGCCGGCGCCGCTCGTCGTCACCCGGCGCGGCTCGCCCCCCGGCAGCGGCTGCACCACGAGGTTCTGGTCGTGCACGAAGCTCACGAACCCGCCCTTCGGGCTCACCACGGGATTGAGCTTCGCACCCGCCATGCTCGTCAGCCGCGTCGCCTTGCCGTCGAGCGTCGCGAGATAGAGATCGCCATCGAGCGGTACGAGGATCGACTTGCCGTCCGGCGCCCAGTCATAGCCGATGATCCCCTTGGATCCGCCGACCCGCGCCCGCTCGCGCTGCATCTTCTCGGCCTCGGACAGTTCGGCCCCGGTCCCGACCTTGCGTGAATCGACGAGCATCCGCTCCGCGCCGGTCCTGGTGTCCAGCGCCCACAGGTCGAGCCGATCCTTCTCGTCCGCGCGCGGCTTCAGCGATGTCAGCAGCGTCCCGTCGGGCGACAGCCGCAAGGCGCGGGGCTGCGTGCCGGCCAGATCCGGGCTCGCGAACAGCCGCTTCAGCGTCAGCGGCTGCGAGGTGGCATCGGCGGCGGGTTCCGCGGCGACCGGTGCCGCCACCGGCTCAGCGGCCATTGCGGGTGTCGCCAGGGCGGCGAGCATCACGCCCGCCAGCAGCCACGAGTTGGGCATCGTTCATCTCCAGTCCCGACTTTCCATGCCCGGCGAATGCGGGCGCGTGCCCGGCTTATCGCGGCGCGCGGGATCGGCGTAAAGGGTCCGGCCGGCCGAGCGCGCCCCCTCAGCCATGGCGGCGGAAACAGCTGCTGCTATGGTCGTCGACGATGCCCACCGCCTGCATCCAGGCATAGACGATCACCGGGCCGACGAACTTGAAGCCGCGCTTCTTGAGCGCGGCGGACATCTGCTCGGAGAGCGGCGTCTTCGCCGGGACATGCACGCCGTCGCCCCGGATCGGCACGCCGCCCGCCATGCCCCATGCGAAATCCGCGAAATCCTCGCCCGCATCGCGCATCGCCAGATAAGCGCGCGCGTTGCCGATCGTGGCCTCGATCTTGGCGCGGGAGCGGATGATCCGCGCATCGCCCAGCAGGCGCTGGATATCGTCTTCGCCGAACCGGGCGATCACCTCGGGATCGAACCCCTTGAACAGGTCGCGAAACGCGTCGCGCTTGCGCAGGATGGTGATCCAGGCAAGCCCCGCCTGGAACCCGTCGAGCATCAGCTTTTCCCACAGCGCACGGCTGTCGCGCTCGGGCACACCCCATTCCTCGTCATGATAGGCGCGCATCAGCGCATCATTGTCAGCCCAGGCGCAGCGTTGGAGAGTCATGGTCTTCCCGTCATCGATTATCCGACACCCATTATGCAGCCGGATGAGATGCGCAATCGAGTCCGTCGTGCCGGACAGCGGCCGGGATCATCCGCTGGGCGCTTCCCCGGCGGTTCATCGACCGGGTGTGGTCGCTCGCGCTCGCGACGCGCCCTCCTCGCCGTTGCAGTGCAAGCTCATGCCCCCCGGCTCCAGGAGGGCACCGGGTGGTCGTCGCTATACGCGCGCGAATCCAAAGCCGCGCCGCGGAGGTTCGCCGAAGCGGTTCGCGCCCGGCCGCCCCGGCGCCACCCCGAGCCAGATGAGGAACGCCGCGATCGCGATGGCGAGCACGCCAGCGGCCGGGGAGAGATCCGGCATGACCAGACCTTCGGACCGCGCATCGGGCGACGCGAGCGTCTCAAGCAGCGGAACCGCGATCAGCAGGCTCAGGGCGAGCCAGGCGCGTCGACCGATATCGTGCAGGCGCAACACACTGATCAGGATCAAAGGCGCCGCGACTTGCGGAGGAGTGTTCAGGGCGACCGACAGGACAGTGACGAGCGCGCCGGACAACGCCAGGCTCAGCCAATAGGTCGTGCGATTGATCCGTCCCACAGGAGGTACCTCCCTGTCACGACAAGATATTATATCGATCGCTCCTGAAAAGCCAGCGGGCGTCCCGGAGGTGGCGCACATCGCCGCCGGCCCGGAAGGAGGCGCCCATGTCGTTCACGTTCATGAACAGGATGCGGAGGATCGCGACGCCGCGCAGGATACCCAGTACCGCGATGCACTGCTGTAATAATACACCGCTGGTGATAAGAGTTCGATCCGCTCAGCCCCCTCCCCAGTCCCCGTGCAGCGCGAAGCGCGGGCCCGCACCGCTCAGGCCCGCCCGGTCGTCCCGATTATACAGCGCGCACTTCGTGAGCGACAGGCAGCCGCAGCCGATGCATCCGTCCAGCACGTCGCGCGTTCGCTCGAGCGCCGCGATCCGCGCATCGAGCGCCCGCTTAAACGCGCCGCTGATCCGCTGCCAGTCGGCGGCGCTCGGCGTCCGCCCTTGCGGCAGCTTGTCGAGTTCGCCCACGATCTGCTGCAGGGTAAAGCCGAGTTGCTGTGCGATCAGCGCGAACGACAGCCGGCGGATATCGGACCGCAGGAAACGGCGCTGGCCGCCGCTCGTCCGCAACGCCTGCACCAGCCCCTTCGCCTCGTAAAATCGGATCGCGGACACCGACAGCCCCGTCCGCGTCGCCAACTCGCCGATCGCCAGCAATTCGTTCCCGCGATTCACCACACCTCCAGAAATTGCTTGACCTCACCTTAGCTTTAGGTTGCATCAACCGGCGCGTCACCGTCAACAAACGAGGAACGACGCATGCCTTCCCCCTTCATCGAGCATATCAATCTTACCGTCCGTGATCCCGAACGCTCGGCAAAACTGCTGCACGATCTGTTCGGCTGGCGCACCCGCTGGCTCGGGCCAGCCCGCGATGGCGGACGCACGATCCATGTCGGCGACGATCGCTTCTACATCGCGCTCTATACGCCGCCCGCTGGCGGCCCCGCCTGGGACGATTTCCCCAAGGGCGAACCCTTCAACCATGTCGGGATCGTCGTCGAGGATCTCGACGCGGTCGAACGCGGCGTGATCGCCGCCGGCCTCGAGCCCTTCTCGCACGGCGATTATGATCCGGGGCGCCGCTTCTACTTTCTCGACCACGACCGGATCGAATATGAGATCGTCAGCTATTCCGGCTGACGGATCGGACGGCACGAACGCATCGATTCAACACCGGTCGCGGTTGCGGCACCGGGAATGCTCCGCTCCTTCGCTCTCGCGCGAAACCTCCCCGTACGACTCAATTCAAAAGCCCGAGAAACTCGGGCACAATTCGCAACCGCTCTTTGAAATCGTCGACACGACAGATAGTCGCTCATCGTCCTGCATAGACCTGGCATATCGCCCCCCCGGCCCGCACCGATTTCCCTCTTCGGTCCCGTATATTTCCCCTGTTTCCGCCGAATTTTCCCTGTTCCGTGGAAACAGGGAAATTGCCCCGCAAGCAGCGGAAGCAGCAGCGAAAATCGGGGCCGATTTCCACCATAACAGATGGGGTGGACGCCCCCCGACGGTATCGATGTACCAAGGAGGTGTTGTTGAGCACCTGATAGGAGGCGTCCGTGATCGAGATTAGCACGATAGGTCTGGATATCGCAAAGC
>CAISGR010000249.1 GCA_903884945.1 uncultured bacterium | reverse complement strand
GCCGTGACGCCGGTGACCATGGTGGCGAAGGTGGGGGTCTGGCCGGCGGGCTTGCCGACGATCACCTTGTGCGTCGAGACGATCGCGGTGCCTTCGACCAGGTCAAGCCGGTAGGCGGCTGGATTCACCCAGAGATAATGGGTGCCGAGCGCGCGCGGCAGCCAGCGCCAGCGCTCCAGGTTGACGCGGATCGTGGTGCAGTGCGCGGGCGTGTCGCAGTGCGGCAGCGCGTCGCGCAGCCCCGCATAGGCAGCCGATTGCGGCAGCAGGGCACGGAGCGACGGGACGATATCGTGGCGGACCAGCGCGGCATCGAGCCAGGCGCGATAATCGATCCGGTCACCCTTGATGTCCCATCCCGTGCGGGCCGATGCCGGCGCGGCGCCTTCGAAATAGTCATGGGCCAGCGCGAGGGCGGCCGCATCGGCCAGCGCGTCGAGCGTCGGGGCGTGCTGGTCGAGCGCTGCCTGGAGCGCCGCCATCCGCGCCGGGGGCGTGGCGGCGAGCCCCTCGCCCTGGCGCCGTGCCAGTTCGGCGAGAAGGGCGGCGGCATCGCTGCCCGACCAGCGCACGACCGGCGCCGCCATGGCGGGCGCGGTCTGCGACGGTGCCGGAAGGGTGGGAACGGTCTGGAGCGGCGACGCAGCGCAGGCGCCATAGCCTGTCGCCGCGGCCAGGACGGCCGCGGCCAGCTTGCGATAATGCGTCAACGCTTGTGCCCCCTCAATGCGCCATGAACAATGGCAGCGGGCTTTTCGTGAGCATCGCCCGCGTCACCCCGCCGAACAGCGCTTCCAGGAAGCGCTTGTGGCCGAAGCCACCCATCACGACATAACCGTAGGCGCCATGCTGCGCCTGGTCGAGCAGGATCTCGGCGGTGCCCTTGCTGCCGCGCGGCACCCGCTTGATGGTGGCGTGGACGTCGTGGCGCGAGAGATAGGCGGCAGCATCCTCGGCCGGTGCGCGCACCGACGAATCGTCGATTTCGATGATCGTCACGCTGGTCGCGAGCTTGAGCAGCGGCGTGGCGGCGCGTAGCGCGGCGGCAGCGGCGGCCGAGCCGTCCCATGCGATCATCGCGCTGTCGAGATCGAGCCGCTTGAGCGAATCCGGCACCGCGAGCACCGGCTTGTTCGAGCCGACCACCAGCTCGCCGGCGGTGGTGCGCATGTCGGGCAGCGGATATTCCTCAAGCTGCCGGTTGACCACGATCAGGTCGGCCAGCTCGGAGGCGTCCTTCAGGCATCCGGCAAGCTCGCCGGTCGCGTCGACCCAGGTCCACGGCACGTCCTCGTGCCCCAGCCGCTCCTCCAGCTTCGCGCGGTTGGCGACTTCGCGTTCGCGCTCCTCGGCCAGCAGCATGCTGTACCCGGCGTCCCCGACATAATCCATGCCGACAAGCGCCGGGAGGATCGCCACGTCGACACAGGTCAGATGACCCTCGACGGCGCGGCCCACGTCAAGGGCGGCCTGAAAGCGGGCTTCCTGGCCGGCATCGTCGTGCACGAGCAACAAGATGTTCTTCATGATCAGCCTCCGGACGGTAAATTCGACTTATGGGTAAGACGGGCGCCGGGTTCGCCATATTGGGGTGTTTACGGAGGTGGCGCCGGGCGGGATGAAGGCAGCAGCCATCGGCCCCGCAGCGGTCAGGCGCGGCGGGCGGGCTGTGCCGGCCTGCCGGCGTGATCGTCTTGTGGCGCGCACCGGGGCACCGGGGAATCCACCCGGCGCCTTCGCGGCGGCCGCTCAGCCGACCAGGGCGCCGACCAGCTCGTTCGGGCGCAACGGCTTTTCGAGGATCGCGTCGAAGCCGCAGGTCCTGGCACTGTCGATCAGGGTGGGGGAGGGATAGGCGGTGATCAGCACCGCCCGGCCAGCCCAGCCGGTACGGTGCATCGCGCGCAGCACGCCCAGCCCGTCACCGTCGGGCAAGCGGAAATCGGTGACGAGCAGATCGGTTTCGTCGGGGCGGGGATCGAGCAGGAAAGGCGCCGCCAGCGCATAGGAGCGCACGTCATAGCCTTGCGCGTGCAGCAACAGCTGCAGCGAACGACGGACCGCCTCGTCGTCTTCGACCAGAACGGCGCGGCGGCGGTTTGTCATCGGTTTGGGAGAGGAGTTGGACATGGCTACCCGGGTGCTTGGTGGTCACCCTGATTGCCGCGCCGGAGCCGCGCCGTCTCTACGCAGATTTCCGCAGTGCGGGCGTGGCGGCGGGCCGCTATCCCGCCAGCCCCGCCGCAAAAGCGATGCGCAGCGCCTCGGACAGGCTGCGCACCTCGAGCTTGGTCATGCAATTGGCGCGGTGCACCTCCACCGTGCGCGGCGAGATGCCGAGATCATAGGCGATCGTCTTGTTCGGATGGCCGCGCACCAGGCCGCGCAGCACGTCCTGCTCGCGCGGGGTCAGCGCGGCGATGCGAACGCTCGCCTCATGCTCGGAACTGAGCGAATCCTCGCGCTTCTCCAGCCGTTCGAACGCCCGCTCGATCGCCTCGAGCAGATGTGCCTTCTCGAATGGCTTTTCGAGGAAGTCGACCGCGCCGTTCTTCATCGCCTGGACGGCGATCGAGATGTCGCCATGCCCGGTGAGCACGATCACCGGCATCGCCACGCCGCGCGTGTTCAGCTCGCGCTGCACTTCCAGGCCGTCCATCTCGGGCATGCGGATATCGAGCAGGATGCAACCCGGCTCGGCGGTCTTCGCTTCGCGCAGAAAGGCGACGCCCGATTCGTGCGTCTTCACGTCGAAGCCCGACGTCCGCAACATGAAGCCGGCGGAGCGCCGGATCGCGTCCTCGTCGTCGACGATGTGAATCAGCCTTTTATCCATGGGTGTCCTCGCTATCCGCGCTCAGGATGGTGAAGTTGAAGACGGTCCCGCCGCCTTCGCGGGGCTCGACCCAGATACGCCCACCATGCGCCTCGACGATCGTGCGGCAGATCGACAGTCCAAGACCCATTCCACGTTCCTTCGTCGTCGCGAACGCCTCGAACAGTTTCGGGGCGAGAATCGGATCGATGCCCGGCCCGGTATCAGCAACGGTCACGCGGATCATGCCGTTTCCTTCCCGGGCGGTCGTCACCGTGATATCACGCTCGACGCAGTCTGTAAGTGCCTCAAAAGCATTGCGAAGCAGGTTCACCATGACTTGCTGGATCTGGACCCGGTCGACGACGACCGAAATGGCCGCCGGATCGAGGTGGAAAAAGGCGCGCACGCCGCGTTCATGCGCGCCCGACAGCCCGAGGCGACTGGCCTCGTCGATCATCGCGGGCAGGTTCTCGACCTTCTTCTCGACCTCGCCCTTGGCGACGAAATCGCGCAGGCGCCGCACGATCAGCCCGGCGCGCAGCGCCTGCTTCGCCGCTTCGTCGACCGCCTCGCGCAGATATTCGTCGCCGCCCTCGATCGGGTGGTCGATCAGGTCGCGGCCCGCCTCGAGATAATTGGCGATCGCCGTCAGCGGCTGGTTCAGCTCATGCGCCAGGGTGGAGGCCATGGTGCCCATCGCGCTTACCCGCGAGACATGGATGAGCTCCGACTGGAGTTCCTTCACGCGAAGCTCGGCCAGCTGCTGGTCGGTCAGGTCGCGGATGAAGCCGGTGAAGATGCGATGCCCTTCGCTGCTCGCCTCGCCGACCGACAATTCCATCGGGAATTCAGTCCCGTCGCGGCGCAGGCCGACCACGATCCGCCCGATGCCGATGATGCGGCGCTCGCCCGTCTTCTTGTAGCGGGCGATATAATCGTCGTGCCGGTCGCGATAGGGATTGGGCATCAGCATCGCGACGTTGCGGCCGAGCACATCGGCCTCGGCATAGCCGAACAGGCGCTGGGCCGCCGCGCTGAACGAGCGGATCTTGCCGACTTCGTCGATCACGATCATCGCATCGGGCACCGTCGCCAGGATCGAGCGGACGTGCAACTCGCTGCGCGCGAGCGCGTCCTCCGCCGCCTTGCGGCCGGTGATATCGTAGATCGTGTGGCCGAAGCCGTGATGCGTGCCGTCGGCCCCGCTGAGCGGGACGATGGTGACGTCGGCGAGAAATTCGGAACCGTCCCGGCGCACGCGCCACGCCTCGCGGCGATGGATCGTCTCGGTCAGCGCGGTAGCGCGGTCGCCGTGCGGAATGCCGCGCTCGACGTCGCTCGCCGGGTAGAGCAGATCGACCGGCTTGCCGAGGATGTCCGCATCGCTCCAGCCGGTGAGGAGCGCAGCGCCGCGGTTCCAGCTCCGGACCAGCCCGGCCGGGTCCGTCAGGAACAGCGCGCGGTCGGCGGCACTGTTCACGAAGAGCGCGAGATCGTTGGCGAGGCCGTGCGGCATCGCGATGTCTTCAACCATTCCTGTCGTGCGCCCTTACATTATCCGCGGGGAATCCCCTGCCCGAAGATGACGCGAAAGCGCGTTCTTGACCAGCCCGGGCAGGTCGCCGGTGCTCAGGGGCGATGGGCGAGGAAGACCGGGACCGGGCTGTCGGTGAGCATGCGTTCCGTCACGCCGCCGAAGATCGACTCGAGCAGGCGGGCATGGCCGAAGCCGCCCATCACGACATAATCGACGCTGCCCGAACTGGCTTCCGCCAGGATCACGATGCCGGCGGGATCGAGCAGCACCTGCTCGCGCCGCACGGTCGCCTTGATGTCGTGCCGGGCAAGATAGCGCACCGCATCGTCGAGCGGCAGCCTCAGCGAGCCATCATCGACATAGAGCAGGGTCACGGTGCCGGCGAGCTTCAGGAGCGGCACGGCGGCGCGCAGGGCGGTATCGGCGGAGGGCGACCCGTCCCATGCCACCAGGGCATGGCCGCCCAGCTTCAGCCCCTCCACATCGTCCGGCACCGCCAGCACCGGCAGCTTCGCCTCGACCACCAGCTTGCCGACCAGATCGAGCATATTGGGGTAAAGCGCGTGATCGAGCTCGCGGTTGACCACGACCAGGTCCGTCAGCCCCGACGCATCGTGGAGGCAGGTGGGCAGGTCGCCGGTCGCCTCGATCAGGTCGAACGAGACCTTCTCCCGCTCGAGCCTGGCCTGGAGGTGCGCCCTGTTGCTCTGCTCGCTGCGTTCCTCGTCGGCCAGCGACAGCGCGCCGCCGCCCATCGCGACATAATCGGTGACGACCTCGGGGACCACCGTCACGTCGAGGACGGTCAGATGGCCGTGCAGCGCGCGCGTCACGGCGAGCGCGACTTGCAGCCTGGCTTCCTGTCCGCGATCGGCATGGGCCAGCATCAGGATGTTCTTCATGAGTGAATCTCCGCTTGGTGGCGCGACGCTAAAGCGGCGCCCCGACCGCGGGCATTGGGAAGTCTACGGAGGCCGGCGCGACTTGATCGCCGTCAAAGCGGCGGCGCCCCGACTGGGCGACAGTCAGGTGGGAGAGACCCTATGCTGGCCAGCCGCCCCATGACAGACAGTGATCCGGAAGACGAAGCGATGCCGCGCGGTGCCCTTGCGGTGCGGGTGCACGAGCAATTCCAGGACGATCACGACGCGCAGCGCGCGCTGTGCGTCGAACTCGAGCAGTTCGCGGACATGCTGCCCGGCATGCCGCCGCCGGCGCGGGTGCGGCGCATCTGCGCGCAGATCGAGTGCGTGACGTCGAATCATTTCCGGCGCGCCGAAGCGCTGCTGCGGGATCTGGCCGCTGCATCGGGCGACCCCTCGCGGGAGGAAATGTTGCAAAGCCTGGCCGAGATGCACGCGCTCGATGCGGTGCACGGCCAGGACCTGATCGCGGTGCTGTGGGACAGCGTCGCCCGCGGCGCGGTCGAGAATCCGGGCGAACTCGGCTATATGCTGCGCTGCTTCTTCGACGGCTGCTACCGCGCGATCGCGTTCAAGGAGAGCCTGGCACTGCTGTTCGAGGGCGCCGAGCGCGACCGGTCCTAATCGGGGTTGGCGATCGCCTCGAGCGCGCGGCGCCCGCAGACATCGACGCTACGCCCGCCGCGGGAGAGGGAGATCGCGCCGATCGCCTTGAGCTTGGTCAGTTGCCGGCTGACCGTCTCGATCGTCAGGCCGAGAAAGTCGGCCATGTCGCCGCGGCTGATCGGGATTTCGAAGCTGGTGCCGGATCCGGTGCGATCGATCAGGTCGAGCAGGAAGCCGGCGACGCGCTCCTGCGCGCCGCGCTGGCCGAGCGTCAGCATCCGCTCGCGCGCGTCGTTGAGCGAACTCATCGTCCGGCGCAGCAGCGCATGTTCGAGGCCGTGATGCTCGCTCAGCGTACG
>CAISGR010000248.1 GCA_903884945.1 uncultured bacterium | reverse complement strand
GCGCTATTGCTTCGCCATTCCTGCGCGTTTCTCGGACGTCGAGGCCGCCCCGTTGCTGTGCGCCGGGCTGATCGGGTGGCGCGCGCTGCGGCTGGCGGGGGACGGGCGACGGATCGGCCTGTACGGGTTCGGCGCGGCGGCGCATATCGTGGCGCAGGTCGCGGTGTGGCAGGGACGGGAGGTCTATGCTTTCACGAAGCCGGGCGATGCCAAGGGCCAGGATTTCGCTCGGTCGCTGGGGTGCGCCTGGGCTGGGTCATCCGAGGAACTGCCCCCGGTAGCGCTCGATGCGGCGCTCATCTTCGCGCCGGTCGGTGCGCTCGTCCCCGCAGCGCTCAAGGCGCTGTGCAAGGGCGGTCGCGTGGTCTGTGCCGGTATCCATATGAGCGACATCCCGGCCTTCCCCTATGCTGACTTGTGGGAGGAGCGGGTCATCCTGTCGGTGGCGAACCTGACGCGCGAGGATGGCCTCTCCTTTTTCGATGCAGTGGAGAAATCCGGGATCAGGACAGTGACTGAGGTGTTCGCGCTGGAAAATGCGAACGAGGCGTTGCGGCGGCTGCGCGCCGGCGCGCTCGAAGGTGCCGCAGTCCTGGTGCCTAGGTAATAATCCCGATGGAGCGGGCCGTGCAGCACTCCTAGTTTGCCGGCGGACTCGATGGAGGCCCGCATGGCAGACCAAGGCACCGACACTCGGCAGCACTCGTTCGATCCGATATTTCCGGCCGATATGATGCTGCAGGCATTGAGGGCGTGGCAGATGCCCTTCGTCCTCGGTGCAGCATGGTGGACTAATCTGATGCCCGGCTGGTCGGCGCAACCTTTGTCCGGTCATCATGCGGTGCATCATGACCCGCATGCGCAACTGGTGGTGCCCGAGCCGCTTGAGGAGACCGGCGAGAATCTCGTTGCGTGACGCGTCCATCCGATCCTCCCCCCCGAAGCAAGGAGTTAGCGCGATGAATGACCTTACCAATATTCCGGTAAACCAGGCCCCTTCATCCAAGCCGCGTCGCGATGTCGCGGTGCCGGGCGAGCCCTTTGGCTGGCTTCGTTCCGAGATCGATCGCCTGTTCGAGGATTTCGGCCGTCCCGCACGCAGTGCCTTCAATTTCGGCCTGCGCTCGCTCGCGCCGGTTCCAGCCCTGGAGATGGTCGACGACAAGCAAAACTACCGGCTGACTGCCGAACTCCCCGGGCTGGCGGACAAGGACATCGATATAACGGTGGCTGACGGCGTCCTGACAATTTCCGGCGAGAAGCGGGAGGAGACCGAGCGTAGCGAGCAGGGCTTCATGCTCAGTGAACGTCGCTACGGAAGGTTCGAGCGACAGGTCACGCTGCCCGCCGATGTGGACCCCGAAGCGATCAAGGCGCAGTTCAAGGATGGGGTGCTGACCCTCACCCTGGCGAAGGATGAGAAGGCCGCAGCCCGAACGCGCAAGATCGCGATCGAGAAGGCCTGAAACGATGCTGGCGGTGCCCGACACGGTTGCCCCTTCCGCCCCTGTCGGGCAGGCGCCATCATGTCTCCGGAGCCCCCTGCGGGCTCCGGGAACCGGCTGAGCCGCAGATGGGACCTCCGGTGCGCGCCATCGAGCCCTATGTTGTCGGTGCGGTGCTTCTGGTTGTCCTGTCGATTCTCGTTCTGGGCATGATTGTTTTGACCAGCCCCAATCTATGGGTGATGATCGTCCACTTGTCGCAACCGGACGCTGGCCTTCCCTGAGAAGGCGGGGTCCGGTCCTCGCGTACTTCCCGAAAAGGCGATCGCTTGACCAGTCGGTTCTCGTATCGAAACGTCCGGGCGATCATGTCGCGCCGAATTTCAGCAGCGCGCGTCATGATGACGGCGTTCCTGTTTGCGGCCTGTGCCGTGCCGCTCGAGGCGGGCGCGACGATGCCAGAGACGCAGCCGCTCGCAACCGGCTCCGTGCTCGACGCCGTCGGCCGGCTGAAGGCCGGGGAATATCTGTGGGCGCCCCAGATCGCGCCTTCGGGCCCGATCCTGTTCGTGATCAATATCACGACCCAGCGCGCGGTCCTGTATCGCAACGGCGTCCCGATCGGCATCACGACCGTCTCGACTGCTCGGCGCGGGTATCGCACGCCGACCGGAGTGTTCACTGTCCTTCAGAAGCAGGTCCGCCACTTCTCCAGCATCTACGACAACGCGCCGATGCCCTATATGCAGCGGCTGACCTGGGGCGGCGTGGCGCTTCATGGCGGCCAGTTGCCCGGCTATCCGGCGTCGCATGGCTGCATTCGCCTGCCGCAGGCGTTCGCCAGACTCCTCTATGGCGAGACCCGTCTCGGCATGACGGTAATGATCGTGCGGGAGGATATGCTGCCCGCCTTCGCGCCGACGATCGACCCTTTGCAAACCGGCATCGCCACCGATCCGGCCACCGGCTATTCTTGGCAGCCCGAGCAATCGCCCGAAGGTCCGATGACCGCGATCCTGAGTGCGGCGGACAAGCGGGTGGTGGTAATCCGCAACGGGCGACTGATCGGATCGGCGCCGGCCGCATTCGATGTGCCGATCACCGGACCGTCATTATATACCCTGCAATCGATCGATGCGGCGGGTCGTCACTGGGTTCGCACGAGTCTGCCGGGGCAAGGCGATGTCGCGCCGCCTTCGGTGGAATTGCAGCAGATCCATTTGCCCGAGGCATTCAGGCAACTGGTGCTTTCCGCGCTTGAGCCGGGCTCGACCGTCCTGCTGACGCCCGACTCGATCGAACTGCGCGAGACGACCAGATCCCGGAAGTTGATCGAGAGCAAATAGCATCTCTACCGGGGCGTCAGGCAGCATTGCCTATTGCTTCTTCGATCGAGCGGAGCACGCGTTCGCGGGCTTCGTCCGATGGCAACGCCATCAACCGCCCTTCCAGCGACGACGAGAGGGCCGCGTAGCGATTGCGCCAGTCCTGCGCCGCAACCAGCGCTTCGGCACGCAACCTCGGCTTCCCGGTCCGGCGGGCCGCCATCCCCGCTTCGAGCGTGAAGCGCTCACCCAGCGCGGGAATAATCGCTGGTGCAATGCCCTCGCAACTCCGGGCGTCCGCGGCGAGACGATCGAGCGCGGCCTTCTCGCCATGGTCCAGGAACAGGCTGCCCCGCACGGGTGCGCAACCGGCGATCCAGCGAAGCAGGGCTGCGTGATCCGCATGGGCGGAATAGGCGTCGAACGTCTCGATATGGGCGAGCACGTTGAAATCATTTCCCGAAATGCGCACCGACTTGGCGCCGGCGCGCAGCACCGATCCGAGGGTGCCATGCGCCTGATAACCCACGAACAGGATCGTCGAATCCGGTCGGGAGAGATTGCGGATCAGGTGATGCCGGATGCGGCCGCCATTGCACATGCCGGATCCGGCGAGGATGATCGCGCCGGAAATGCGGTTGAGCGATTTGGACTGGGTCGCGCTTTGAGTGAAATGGACGTTGGCGTCTTCGAATGGCGATGGCGTGCCGTCTACCTCGACCCCACCGAAATTGCGGTAGGTCCGGGTAATCCGCTCGGCGAGCGGGGAATCGACATAGACGGGATAGGAAGGCAGCTGGCCGCTCGCGAACAGCGTTACGAGATCGGCCAGAACCACCTGGGTCCGTTCGAGCGCGAAAGCAGGGACGAGCAGGTTGCCGCCCCGGCTCATTGCGTTGCTGACGATCGTCGCGAGTGCCGCGCGACGTTCTTCGGGAGACAGCAGCAGCCGGTCACGATCGCCATAGGTGGATTCGCAGACGATATGGTCGAACGCGCCGGCCTCCGGGCGATGGTCGGTGTCGGCGGCACCGGAGCCGATATCGCCGGAAAAGAGCAGCTGCTGGCCGTCGATGCGGAGTTCGAGCGACGCGGATCCCAGAATATGATGGGCGTCGCGGAACCGGATCTCGACGCCGGGCGCCGGCTCGGCCCACACGTCATAGTCGAGCGGACGCGCCCGCTTGACGGTCCGTTTCACGTCGTTGGCATCGTAGAGGCGCTGGAACGGCGGGAGCCCGGCTCGGTCGGGCCGCTTGTTGCGGCGATGGACATCGGCTTCCTGCAGCTTCGCGGCGTCCTGCAGCAGCGGGTCGATCAGCTTGGCCGTCGCCGGCGTGCACCAGATCGCGGCGGACGAGCCGGCACGTGTCAGCACCGGCAGCCGGCCGGAATGATCGAGATGGGCATGTGTCAGCACGACTGCGTCGAGTGTGGTGGGGTCGAAGGGCAGGGGTTCATGGTTGAGCGCTTCGAGCGACCGCGACCCCTGGAACATGCCGCAATCGATGAGGATATGACGGCCGTTCGCCTTCAACTCCATGCAGGATCCGGTAACGGTGCCGGCGGCGCCGTGGAAGATGAGATCGATCGCCACGATCAGTGCTCCGTCCGGAAGGAAGCGTCGCTGGCCAAGAGTAATATTGAATGCACGCACTGTCTCCTTGGCGGGCCATCAAGACCAGGCGGGCGATTGGCGCATTGCGTGATTGTACGTATCGGCCCATCGGGAGTCGCCGAGGAGCGGGAAAGGGAGAGCGATGCGTCTTCTTGCCGCCGGGCGCGTCGGTATGGTCGGAACGCTCCCGGTGTCCGTACGGCCGGCCGGGTCAGTGCAAACGGCCTCGAACCTATTTCGTCCTCGCGGATCGCGTTCAGTCAGGCGACGACATGTCGCGTTCAAGCAGGGTTCTCAGGATATTTTCTGATCTCCGCTGGCCATAGCCATGGCCATAGGCGCTTGACGTAATGGCGACGACAAGATGGCGGGCGGGGACGATATAGATCTTGTTCCCGCCATTTCCCGAGGCAAAGGAAACCGCGACCGGCCGGCCTGCAATTCGCTCGGTCTTCGCGTACCAGAAATAGCCATAGCCGTCGGCGAACGGATCGCTGTCGGCGATCCCGACCTTGGGGGTAAGCGCCTGTCGCAGCCAGGCGGCGCTTACGATCCGCCGGCCGTGATGGAGCCCGCCGTTGCGGACCATCTCGCCGATCGTCGCCAGGTTGCGTGTCGTCAGTGACAGATTGCCCTGGCCCTTGGTGTAGCCGGCGGCGTCGGAAGTCCATTGCCACCGGCTGATGTCGAGCGGGGCGAACAGGGATGCGCGCGCGAAATCCGCGAGTGGCATCCCGGTCGCCTTCGCCACCACCACGCCGGCCGTATATGCCGTGACCGAATTGTACCGATAGCGCGTGCCGGGGGGATCCGCGCGCGGCAAGGAGCGTACGAAGGCGAGCGGGTCGGTCGCTTCGTCCATCTTGTCCTCGTTGCCGGGCGAGGCGGGATCTTCGTCGAACGCGGCGAGCCCGGAACGCATGGTAAGAACATCGCGCAACCGCACAGTGCCGATCGCGCTGTCGCGCGCCTCGGGCCAGTAGCGCGCCACCGGATCGTCGACGCCGCGAATTTTGCCCCGGTCGATCGCAATGCCGACGAGCAGCGCCGTGACGCTCTTTCCCGCCGATCGGATATCGTGGAGCGTGTCCGCGGTTTCGCCATTGTAATAGCGCTCGGCCACGATCCGCCCGCCGCGCATCACCACGACACCGCGAAGATCCGAATGCTCATCATGATCGAAGCGCGCGAGCGTGGTCTCGAGGTCGCGATCCGTCCGCGCCGCAGCGGGGGCTGCGAGGCAGAGCAGGGGCAGCAGGGTGACGAAACGCTTCATCGCGCGGGCCGATCGCCGGTGGTGGCCAGATAGCCGGACTTCGCGATATAGTCTCTTACCGCCGCCTCGTCGCCATAAGACAGCCGGAGCATTTCCCGGATCGCTGCCCGCTTGTCGGCGGTACGTTCGTAAAAGCCCCGGGCGATTTCATAGCCGACGAAATAGCCCATGTCGGATACGCCAAAGGCGTTGCGATCGCTGTTGTAGAGCCAGTCGTCCCACTCGGTCTTCGCCATGTCGGCGCGAAATCGCTCCCGCACCGCGTCACGATGGGCGGGGCCATAGACATAGAGTTGCAGCGGCGGCCGCTGACCCGTCACGCGTTCGGCGACGAACTCTGCCACGCCCTCATACGCCACGCGCGCAGCGAGGCTGTCGCCCGAATCCTGCTGCTGGGTGTGGACATATTCATGGATGTTGTTCTGCCCGTTGTTGGCGAAGGGACGGGTCGCGAAGTAGGTGCCGAGGCGAGTACGCATCGGCTCGGGCAATTCCGACACGTCGACGCTCTCGTCGGCCAGCGCGATCTCGGCGCCGATCAGCACCATCGTCCCCTGGGTCGTGCCGCCCGTACGCAAGGCTCCGATCGCGTAGGTGATGCTGGCCGGCTTCAATTCGGGATAGAGTTGCCGAAAGATGGCAAGGTCCGTCGCCAGCGGCGTGGCAGCCTCCTTGGCGCGTATGGTCAGCGGGCGGATCGAGGCCCAGAATTTGGGGTAGCTCTCGATCGCATCGACATATTGGGCCAGCGTATAGCGCCGCGCCGCGATCAGCGCCTGCAGGCCAGGTGTCGCCGGATCGAGATACAGGCGCTGGAACGACGCGAGCTTGGTCGGGCGATCGGTTGCCGATCGCACGGCGTCATAGGCGATCCAGAACCGATCGATATCGCGTGTTTCGATCACCGGGCCTGCGATCGACGCCTTCGGCGTGGCACCCGACGGCGCAGCCGGAGCAGCGATCGCGCAAGAGGCCAGTGGAATCGCCATCCACGCGCTGAGTTGCATCGTCATTCCTCCGTCTAGCCGCCACGCCGGCGAGAAAATAGATGGCCAGGATTGCGTGAGGATTGCAGAGTCATCCAGCACCCACCGCGACACGCTCGTGTTGTTGAGATGACGACGGCCTCGTCCGTGACGAACTGATTGGCGCGCGGGCGGTGCTGCCGGTCTCCCAGGCGAAGTCTGCGGCTCGCCGCCGCTATGCGATATCTTCGCCCGCCCGCGCACCCAGCATAGCCGTGGTCTGCGTCTCCGCCGTGGTGGGTTGCCGGATCGATGCGGCCGACCCGAAGCCCTTGTCGTCGAAGCGATGCGTCCAGCCCGACAGATCCCGCGCGTTGCCGAAAAGCGCGCCGGTCGGCTAGGAAGGCTGCCGTTGGAAAGGCAGACGCTCGAGCGGATCCACACTGCGATAGGTTGGCACCGCCCGGGAACGAGCGCGATTCTCTAAGACCCGCTACAAGGCCTTCAGGAGGGCATTGACCGAGGCCACGGCCGAGCCGTCGCCGGTCAGCGCCACTGCCACGAACGCATGATCGGCGGGCGAATACACCACCAAGGCGCTGGCGCCCGGGGTGCCACCTGTGTGGCCGATCCACCGGAGCTGTTTATTGCCATCGGGCACGTCGAACAGCATCGCGCCGAGGCCGTAGAAAGTGCCCTGATCGAACATCGGATAGAGTGTCGCGGTCATCGCCGTCACCAGCGACGGCTCGATCAGATGGCCACCCAGCAGCGCGGCCCAGAAGCGGACCATGTCGCCCGCGCTGCCCACGATCGGGCCGGCAGCGCCCGCCCAGCTCGGATCGATCGGCTTCTCCTGTTTCGAGACGAGCGGCACCACCCCCTTCGAGCCGCCGCCTGGCGGCAGTGCGCGGAGCGTCTTCAGTCCCAATGGCGCGATGATCCGCACCGTGATCGCTTCGTCGATCGGTCGATGGTCGACGATCCGCACGATCTCGCCCAGCAGGTCGTAGCCGGTATTGGAATAGTGCCAGTTTGCTCCCGGGCAGAACATCGCGCCATGCCGTCGCGCGATCGCCAGCGTTTCGGCGGGGCTGCGATAGCGCGGGTCGGCATGGGCCTTCACATCCTCGTTCGCACTGAAAAGGCCGGCTGTATGGGCCAGAAGGTCGCGCACCGTGACGACATCGCCATTGGGGACATCCCTGAGCCAGCGCGACACCGGATCGTCGAGCGAGAGTTTGCCCTCCTGCACGAGTTGCAGGGCGACCACCGCGGTGAAGGTCTTGCCGGCGCTCGCCCAGAACAGAGGCTGTTCAGCGGTATCGCCGCCGGTCCACAGCCCCTTGCCCTCGATTCCGACCGCCGCCGTCACGGCGGGCGCCGCGGTCCTGCCTTTGATCATGGCAAGCGCTGTGTCGAGGCGAGTGGTCACCCCTGGATCCAGCGCGGCTTCGGGCACCGCCGCCGGGGGCGGCACGACCATGGCGGCGTGCGGGGGGCGACCGGCATAAGACCCGCGTGCCGCACAGCGCACGGGCTTGTAGTCGGCAGCGCCGGCGGTCGTCGCCAGCAGCGATAGCATCAAGACGGCAGTGCGGTGCATCGCGGTCAGTCCCGTTCCAATCCCGGCCGTCCGAATCGCCGATCGCGGTCGGATCATGCTCCGGCCCGGATGATGTAGCCGATCGTCAGGAAGGCACCATTCCAGATCGATGTCCCCATCAGGATGGCCAGCACGAATCGGCCGGGCGCCATCCGGAATATGCCCGCGGGCAGCGGCAGATAGGCGCGTGCGGTGGGAATGGTCTGGCCGAGCAGTGTCACCTGGAAGTGATGGCGTCGATAGCCCTCGACGAGATGGTCATAACGGGCACGGCTCAGCAATATATATTGGCCGTATCGCGCGACGAACGCCGCGCATCGCCCTTCGCCCAGCGCCCTTCCCAGCCCGTACAGGCACAGGCAGCCCACGCTGGACCCGAGCGTTGTCGCGGCCAGCATCAGCGCGAGATCCCCCGGTCCGGCCACTGTCTTCATGCCGAGAAGGATGAGCAGCGCGGAGGATGGCACCATCGGCAGGAATTTCTCCGCCAGGGCCAGGAGGCCTGCGCCCAGCACGGCATGCCCGGCGATCAGCGCGGCGATGTGCCCGACGGTCATGACGCGCGCGTTCCGGCCCGCAGCGGTGCACGGCGCGAGATGCGATAGACGGTCGCGGGGGGAATGTTGCGCATCGCGCGGCCGAGGACGACTGCCTTGAGCCCGAGCCGGTCGAGGATCGGGCGCGGGATCGGACAGCGGCGGCCATAGGTGAACTGATACAGCGCACCGCCCGCGTCGAGCTGGCCGAAGGCGGTTGCCACGATCGCGAAGACCCTGCGGAGCGGCATGTTGAGCAGGGGCAGGCCGCTGATCACCGCGCAGACCGGCCCCACGTCCAGGAGATCGCTCGCCGCCAGTCGAGCCGCGTCGCGCTGGAGCAGCCGAGCGCCCGGGAAGGACCGTCGCAGCAGCGGCGCGAAATGGTCGTTCGCCTCAATCAGCGTCAGGTCCTGTTCGCGGACGCCGCGATCGATCAGCGCGCGGGTGAACACGCCCGTCCCGGGACCAAGCTCGATCACCCCGCCCCGCAAGGGCGCGACCTCGCTGGTGATCAGTCGCGCCAACGCTGCGCCCGACGGGAGCAAGGCGCCAATCTGGCGCGGCTTGGCCAGGCCCGCGTGGATGAAGCTCATTGCATCCGCGATACCCAGCAAGGCTCGGGAAACCATCGCTGTCTGTCTCATCGCACTCCCTCAGGCCGCCATATGCCGGCCATGGCTGCGACGTTATGCGCGCTGGATTGCGCCAGCCTTGCGTGATCCCGCGCCGTCAACCGGCAGGTCGATCCGCATGAACAGGCCGCCGCCCGGGCCGTCGAGTGCCACGATCCGGCCACCGTGGAGAGCGACGACTTCGCCGACCAGGTGAAGCCCCAGCCCAGCGCCGGTCGCGCCGGTACCGAGACGGTGGAAGGGCTCGAAGACATGCGCCTTGTCCTGTTCGGCGATGCCCGGACCTTCGTCATGGACTTCGATCCGTCCTTCCGCCGCGACCCGCAGCAGGATCGCGCCGCGCCGGCCGCCATGCTGGATGGCATTTTGCACGAGGTTGATCAGCGCGCGCTCGAGCGATGCGCGGTCGGCCATCACCACCGCGCGGTCGACCATATACTCAACGGCCAGGGTATAGCCCGCATCGATCGCCATTGGCGCCAGGTCGGCCGCCACATCGCGCGCCAGCGTGACGAGGTCGACCGGCGCCATCGTTTCGCGCCAGTGGCGGCGCAGCCGCTCGAGATCGAGCAACTGCTCTGCCAGCGTCGCGAGCCGAGCGGCGTCCTCGATCAGCCTGGCGCGCTCCGGCCCGGGCGGCAGCAGGCCGAGGCGCGTGGTGAGGATGGTGATCGGCGTCCGCAGTTCGTGCGCCGCGTCCGCCAGGAAGCGGCGATGGCGTTCATGGCCCGCGTCGAGCCGGCCCAATGTCGTGTTGACGGCGTCGACGAGCGGCCGGACCTCCTGCGGGACAGTGGCGACGGGCAACCGCACCCCGCGCTGGTCGATGTCGATTCGCCCGGCCTCGTCGATCACCGCGTCCAGCCCGGCCAACGCCCGGCGGATGACGATGGGCGTCGCGAGCCAGGTTGCGAGCAGCATGATGGCCAGGATCGGCAGGAGGAAGACGAGCGTGGCGAACAGCCCTGCACCAAGCGCGCGATACCATGGCGCGTTCGCCCCGGGGCCGGTGATGATCTGGAGCGTTCCGGCCGCCGTGTGGACCCATTGCATGCGCGCGCCGGGCCGGGGCCGATCATCGATATTCCACCCCAGCCTCGCCTGCCCGACATCGTCCAGCGCTGCGCCGATTCCGGCGAATTCCGGCGGAACGGAGCCTTCGGACAAGCGGTGCCCGGTCCGGTCCCGCACGCTGAACCAGAGTCCGGGCACCG
>CAISGR010000247.1 GCA_903884945.1 uncultured bacterium | reverse complement strand
TTCGTTGTCGACGCATCCAACCGGGTCGCCTTCAATGCCGCGCGCGCGCTGGCGGAGCCGGGCAAGCCGCGCTTCAGCCCCTTGTTCCTTCACAGCGGCACCGGGCAGGGCAAGACGCATCTGATGCACGCGATCGGTGCTGCCTTTCTGGAGGCTTGCCCCGGCGCGACCGTGATCTCGATGTCGGCCGAGCGCTTCATGTTCGAGTTCGTCCAGGCGCTGCGCGCCCGGGATACGCACAGCTTCAAGGCGCGGCTGCGCGCGGCCGATCTGCTGCTGATCGACGATCTCCAGTTCATCGCCGGGAAGGATTCGACCCAGGAGGAATTCTTCCACACGATCAACGAGGTGATGGCGACGGGCAAGCGCCTGGTGATCAGTGCCGATCGCTGCCCGCAGGGGCTCGAGGGCGTCGAGGCGCGAATCACGTCGCGCCTGTCGGTCGGCCTGGTCGCCGACATCAAGGCGCCCGACCTTGCGCTGCGGCGCGCCGTGCTGGCGCGTAAGCTGGTCGACCTGCCCGATGCCCGCGTGCCGGCCGATGTGCTCGACCTGCTGGCCAGCCGGATTACCGCCAACATCCGTGATCTCGAAGGCTCGCTCAACCGGCTGATCGCCTATGCCCAGTTGACTGGCGAGGCGATCGACATGGATTTCGCCGTGGCGACGCTTGGCGACGTGCTGCGCGGGGCCGAGCGGCGGGTGACGATCGACGAGATCCAGCGTGCGGTATCCGCGCATTTCGAGTTGAAGCCGATCGACCTCGTGTCCGCGCGGCGTGCGGTCGTCGTGGCGCGACCGCGCCAGATCGCCATGTACCTCGCCAAGCGGCTGACGACGCGTTCGCTGCCGGAGATCGGTCGCAAGTTCGGCGGGCGCGACCATTCCACCGTGATCCACGCAGTGCGCCGTATCGAGGAACTGCGCGACAAGGATCGCGAGATCGACGGCGCAGTGCGCACGCTGTTGCGCGAACTGGAAGGCTGAAAGCGCTACCCGGCCTGCTCCTGGGAGAGGGGCGGACCCTGGATACGAAAAGGGCGGGGCTTGTGCCCCGCCCTTTGCTTTTGTCGGTCGCTGGATCGAGTCGCGACCAGCGCATTCCTCCGCCTCTCCCGGTCGGAGAGAGACGGCGAGCTACTTCTTCTCGGGCGCGATCGTGATCTTCACCGTCTCGCCCGAATTGCCCGGGAAGCCAGTGAACATCGCCTCGACCAGCCGCGGCACGAGATAGGGCAGGTCGTCGCTGCGCGACTGCGCCTTGGCGGTGCCCTCGAACACGCTCTTGCCGGTATCGGCGCGGTCAATCCGCAGGTCGAGTTCGCTGGTATAGACGGTGTAGCTGGTCACGCCGTCGTCGAGGAGGAACGGATCGTAGAAGCCGAAGGCGAAGCGACTGCGCCCATAATAGCCGAAGCGGCCGCCATAGCCGCCCCAGGGGCCGCCGAACGCGCCGCCATAGCCATAGGGGCTCAGCGTGCCGACGGTCCGCTCGCGGCCCTTGTCGACGCTGTAGCCGATCTTGACGACCAGATCGGCCTGTGCCGGATCGCTTGCGGGGCGATAGCCCTGGGCCGCGAGCTTGCCCGATACCATCTGGGCATATTGGCCGAATTCGATCCCGCCATCGAGGCGCGGATCGGCCGCCTTGATCACGAAAGTCTGGCCCGTCGTCGCCGGCAGTTGCTGGAAGCGGGAAACCTTGGCGTTGAACGGCGTAGCACAGCCGCCCAGCGCAAGCAGCGCAGCGGCGGCAAACGGGAGCATCTTCATGGGCGTAGCGACCTTCGCAGAGGGAAAAGCTCGGTAACTTCAAGCGGTTGCAATTGTGCCGCGGTCGTTATGAATAACGCTTGAACGGTGTGATGCAAGAACTCTCCGATTGGTGCCGGATCAGACGTGCAGCCCAACCGCGCGTTGCGCGGCGGCGAGCGTCGGCAGGGCCAGTGCATTGGCCCTGGCCGCGCCCTTGGCGAGCGCAGTGCTTACCGCCGCCCGGTCCTCGAGCAACGCCGTCAGCCGGTCCCGGATCGGTCCGAGCTTCGCCACGGCAAGATCGGCGAGTGCGGGCTTGAATGCACCGAAGCCCTTGCCGCCGAAATCGGTCATCACTGCATCCGCCGTGCTGTCGGCGAGTGCCGCATAAATGATCACGAGGTTGCGCGCTTCGGGCCGCTCCGCCAACTCGGCGAAGGTTGCGGGGAGGGGCTCGCGATCGGTCTTCGCCTTTTTGAACTTCTGCGCGATCAGGTCGTCGCTATCGATCAGGTTGATGCGCGACCCGTCAGAGGGATCGGACTTGGACATCTTTGCGCTGCCGTCCCGCAGGCTCATGATCCGCGGGGCTGCCTTGGAGATGAACGGTTCGGGCAGCGTGAACAGCTCCACGCCGAAGTCGTTGTTGAACTTGGTCGCGATGTCGCGCGCCAGTTCGAGATGCTGTTTCTGGTCCTCGCCCACCGGGACATGGGTCGCCTGGTAGAGGAGCACATCGGCGGCCTGCAGCACCGGATAGGTGAACAGGTCGACACTCTGCGTCTCGCCGCTCTTGCCCGATTTGTCCTTCCACTGCGTCATGCGGTTGAGCCAGCCCATCCGCGCCGTGCCGCCCAGGATCCAGGCAAGCTCGCTGTGCGCCGGCACGCGTGCCTGGTTGAACAGGATCGAACGATCCGAATCGATCCCGCAAGCCAGCAGGGTCGCCGCCATCTCGATCGAGTTGGCGGTCAGCTCGGCCGCGACCACCGGCTGTGACAGCGCATGGAGGTCGGCGAGAAAGAACAAGCACTCCTCGCCTGGCTTCATCGCATCCTGCATCGCGACCCATTGCTTGATCGCGCCGAGATAATTGCCGAGATGAAGATTGCCGGTGGGCTGGATGCCGGAGACGACGCGCATGTTGTTCTCGTGTCAGGCAGCGCGCTTGCGCCGCAGGAAGGCCAGATCGTCGCGGGTGAAGGCGCCGAGTACGAAAGAGGCGACCGCATAGACGATGCAGCCAGCGCCGACCAGCACCACCATCGCACCCGTGCGTACTGCCCAGCTGCCATGGGTATAAGGCATCAGCAGGTCCTGCAGCAGCCACAGGATCACGCCCATCGCCAGCGCCGCCGCCGCGAGCCGCCAGGCCCGGCGCCGCAGCCGCGCGTCCGGCTCGAAATGGCCCCTTAAGCGCAGCGTGCGATACAGCAGGAGGACGTTCACCGTCGAGGCGAGCGCGGTGGCCAGCGGCGGCCCCATATGCTTGAGCGGCACGATGAAAGCGAGGTTGAGCAACAGGTTCACGCCCATGCTCATCGTCGCGTAGCGCACCGGTGTCCTGGTGTCGGACCGCGCATAATAGCCCGGCGTCAGCACCTTCACGAGGATATAGCTCGGCAGGCCGATCGAGAAGGCGGCCAGCGCCTGTGCGGTCAGATGGGTGTCCTGCGCACTGAACTTGCCATGCTGGAACAGCGCCGCGACGATCGGTGCGCCGCACAGCACGAGTGCGACCGTGGCGGGCAGGGTCAGCAGCAGCGCCAACTCCATTCCCCGGTTCTGCGATTCCATCGCCTCGGCTTCCTTGCCCGCGCCCAACTGGCGGGAGATCAGCGGGAGCAGAACGGTGCCGAGCCCGATGCCGATCAGACCCAGCGGCAACTGGTTCACCCGGTCCGCGGTGTAGATATAGGTCACAGATCCGTGCGGCAGCAGCGAAGCTGCCAGTGCAGTCGAGACTACGAGGTTGATCTGCACTGCGCCGGCGCCAGCCGCCGCGGGCCAGATCAGCGCCATCAACTGCTTCACGTCGGTGTTGAAGCGCGGCAGCTTGATGCGAAGCCTGACGCCGCTCGACCAGCACGCCTGTGCCAGCCAGATCAGCTGCAGCACGCCGGAAACGCTCACCGCAATCGCCTGGTTGCGCGCGGTCACCAGCGGATCATGGTTGTGGAAGATGAGCAGCGCCGCGATCAGGGTCAGGTTCAGCAGGATCGGAGCTGCGGCGTTGACCCAGAATTTATGCAGCGAATTGAGGATTCCGCCGAGCAGCGACACCAGGCTGATGAACAGCAAATAGGGAAAGGTATAACGCGAAAGTTCGACCGCGAAGCCGAACTGCTCGTTGGTGATCCCGTTGAACTTGCCGGACAGGATATAGGTCACCGGCCAGGCGAAGATCTCGACCAGGATCGTCATCACGATCAGGATTGGCAGCAAAACTGAAAGCGCGTCTTCGGCAAAGGCAACGCCGGCGGGCAGGCCGGGGCCTTGCTCGTCGGCGACCTTGCGGTTGAACATCGGGATGAACGCCGCCGAAAAGGCGCCTTCCGCGAAGAGCGCGCGGAACATGTTGGGCAGCCGGAAGGCAACGAGAAAGGCGTCCGAGGCAAAGCCCGCGCCGGCGAAGCGCACGAACAGCGAATCACGTACCAGCCCCAGCACTCGGCTGGCCAGGGTTAGCCCGCCCACCGATCCCAGCGCGCGCGTAAGGTTCATGGAGAGGGTGTTCCCGTTGCCGTTCGTCCCCCGGTCCTACCGGGGACGAACGGAAAAGCCAGCCTTACGCGCGACTGTCAGGCGTTGCCGATTTCGCCGCTTACACCCAGCTGGGCTTCGGCCTGCTGCATGTAGATCGCGGCGAAATCGATCGGCTCGAGCAGCAGCGGCTGGAAGCCGCCGTCACGCACCGCGTCGGCGAGCACGCGGCGTGCGAACGGGAAGAGCAGGCGCGGCGCTTCGGCGAGCAGGAAAGGCTGGACATGCTCGAGCGGGATGTTGCGCAGGCCGAACAGCCCGGCATAGGTCAACTCGACGATGAACGCGACCTGGCCTTCGGTTTCGGCGCGGACTTCGACGCGCAACAGCACCTCGTGCACGTCTTCACCGACCTGCGCCGTGCCGATGTTGAACTGGACATCGATCTGTGGCGCGGTCTGGACCTGGAAGATCGCCGGCGCATTGGGATTTTCGAACGACAGGTCCTTCACATATTGCGAGAGGAGCCCCGCCGCCGGCGTGGTATCGGCGCCATTGGGAAGGGGCTCGGTGCCCGTGATGATGCCGTCGTCCTGCTCGTCCATCGAAAGTCTATCCTTGAATATCGAAATAATCTGCTGCGCCCAGTAGCGTGAGAGCGAACGCGCGCCTAGCAGGGGGTGGCGGACAGTTCAACGGGCCGCGCCGGTGCCATTTGAAACGTTGGCGCGTTACGCCTATGTAGAGGGTCAGCCGAAATCGGAGGCAAGGTGTTCCTGGTAGTTCTTCTCGCGATGGTCGCCGCCTTTCTGGCGTTGCGTCTTTATATGGTCCTCGGCAAGCGGACGGGCCATGAACAGGCTTTGACCAAGCCAGCGGAGGAGCGCGCCGCGCCGACTCCGCTGCCGCGCCCGATCGAGATCTTGCCCGAGCCGCGCGAGATCGCGAACCGCAATATCGAACCGCGCGCGGAAGCGGGCCTGCGAGCGATTGTCGCGGCGGAGCCCGGCTTCGATGTGGCCCAGTTCATCGAAGGGGCCAAGTCTGCCTATCGGATGATCCTCGAAGCCTATTGGAAGGGCGACGAGGAATCGCTCGGCTGGCTGGTCGAGGACGACGTCCGGAGCGCCTTTGTCGAGGCGATCGCTGAACGTGCGAACGCAGGGCATGTGCTAGACAATCGCCTGGTCTCGATCGAGCGCGCGATGATCTCCGATGCCTCGGTCGACGGGCGCCAGGCGCGGATCACCGTACGCTTCGATGCCGATATCGCCGCCGTCACGCGCGACGCGGAGGGCAATCTCGTCGCCGGTTCGATGAGCGATGCGGTCGAAACGCATGATATCTGGACGTTTGCCCGCACGCTGAAGAGTAGCGATCCCAACTGGAAGCTTGCCGACACCGACGAGGCCTGACGCGTGCGGCGGGGGGCTATCGTCGCGCTGGCCTTGCTGCTGAGCGCTTGTGGTGGTGTGGTACCGCATCCCGGTAGCCCCGCGAGTAGCGGTGGGCCGCCGGCGCGTCGCCCGGTAACTGCCACGCCGATCGCGCCCGTTCCGGTGGAGCCGGTGACCGGATCCTCCACTGCTCTGAAGGCCGGCTTCGTCGCCGGTCCGCCGGTATCGTCCCTTCCCATCACTGACGCGCAGGCCACGCGAGCACTGGCCGCCTTTCGTCTCTCCTGCCCGACGCTGCAACGTCGGGCTGATGCCTCGGGGCTGACGCGTGGCACCGATTGGCAGCCGGCCTGTGCGGCTGCAGCGGAGACGGGCTATGCCCGGGGCTTTTTCGGCCAATGGTTCGAGACCGTCCAGATCGGCGATGGCCGAGCTTTCGCGACCGGCTACTACGAACCGGAGATCGCCGGATCGCGCGAGCGCCGGCGGGGCTATGACACGCCGATCTACGGTCGGCCGACCGATCTGGTGGATGTCGATCTTGGCCAGTTCAGCGCCGACCTGAAGGGTAAGAAGATCCGCGGCCGTGTCGACGGCACAAATTTCGTCCCCTATTTCGATCGAACGGCGATCGAGCAGGGCGCGCTGGCTGCCCGTGCGCCGGTCATTGCCTGGGCGGCCGATCCGGTCGAGCTGTTCTTCCTGCAGATTCAGGGCTCGGGTCGTCTGCGCCTTCCCGATGGCTCGGTCATGCGGGTCGGGTATGACAGCCAGAATGGCCGCGATTATACCGGTATCGGCGCCCTGATGAAGCAGCGCGGCCTGCTCGGGTCCGGCCAGACCTCGATGCAAGGCATTGTCGGCTGGCTCCGCGACCACCCGGAGGAGGGGCGCGAGATCATGCGGGAGAACAAGAGCTTCGTCTTCTTCCGGGAACAGCAGGGCCCGCCGCTCGGCGCGCTCGGCCTGCCTGTCGCAAGCGGCGTGAGCGCCGCTGCCGATCCGAAGTTCGTGCCGCTCGGCGCCCCCGTCTTCCTGTCGATGGACCGCGCCGATGCGACGGGGCTCTGGGTCGCGCAGGATACCGGTGGTGCGATCCGTGGCAGCAACCGCTTCGATACCTTCTGGGGCGCGGGCGATGATGCGCGCGCGACCGCGGGCGGCATGGCGGCGCACGGTACCGCGTTCCTCCTGCTCCCGATCGGGACCCTGGCACGTCTCGCTGCGGAGAGGGCCGGTGGCGGAACGCCCCTTAACCCCTGACGAAGCCGCCCTCTGGGCAAGGGTGATGGCAAGCGTGCGGCCGATGGTGAAAGCCAGGCCCGCGCCGCTGGTCGATGTCGCCCCGTCTCCCATGCCGCTCGCCAAGCCGCTGCGCATGGCCCCTGGCAAGCCACCGCCCCGGCATGCCGCGCCCGACCGCAAGGTGGAGCCCGTCCGCGCGGCACCGGGAGTCACGCTGGACGGCAGTTGGGACCGCCAGCTTTCGCGCGGGCTGGTCTCGCCGGACCGGTCGATCGATCTGCACGGCCATAGCCTTCAGACCGCCTATGCGCTGCTTGATGCCGCGCTGGGCGCAGCGATCCGGGAAGGCGACCGGCTGATCCTGCTGGTCACCGGCAAGCCGCCACGCGCGGAAAGCGAGCGGCCGCACGCGCGCGGCGCGATCCGGGCCGCCGTCGGCGACTGGCTTGCCGGCTCGCGGCACGCCGCCGCGATCGCTGCCGTCCGCGGCGCCCATCCGCGCCATGGCGGCACGGGCGCGCTCTACATCGTCCTGCGGCGGGTACGCGCTCATCGAAAATCTTAACCTTTCGGGCTGATACCGTGGCGCAACCGGACGACTGGGTCCGCCGCCATGGGGGGCATCTGCAACGCGATGGAAGGCGTATCGCTCAAGAGCCGCGCAATCGTCTTTGCGATGTGCGCGGGCGCGGTCGCGTTCATTCTTGCGCTGGTTGCGACCTCGAGTGGCCAGATCGGCATCGGCAATGTCTCGCGGGCGCTGATTCCCGCCCTGGTGTGCGCGGCGATGTGCTGGGCCTCGGCCGAACGCTCGATCGCCTCGACGGCGGCCGCGATCGATGCGGCGATCGCGCGCCTGACGCGCGCTGCGCATGGCGACCTGGATGGCGACATCCCACCTGAGATCGGCGAGAATGTCCCCGAACTCGCCCGGGCGATGAACGGGCTGTTCCAGCAACTGAGCACCAATCTGGAAAGCGTGCACCGCCTGGCGATGTTCGATCCGGTGACGTCGCTGCCCAACCGCACCAATTTCCGCCGGACCTGCGAGCGCGCGCTGACCGACATGGCGCCGGGGGCCGGCGCTGCGCTGTTCTTCATCGACCTCGACCGGTTCAAGTCAGTCAACGATACGATGGGCCATGCGATGGGCGACATGCTGCTCGGCATGGTCGCCAACCGGCTGCGCGCCGTCGCCGACCGGGTCACCGCCGAGACGGGCGTGCCCCAGCCGCTGATCGGGCGGCTGGCGGGGGACGAGTTCACGATGTTCTTCCCCGATGTCACTGATCCGGCCGAGGCGGCGCGGATCGGGCGCGGCGTGCTCTTCGCCTTGAGCGAGACATTCGACCTGGTCGGCCATGACGTCGAGATCGGCGCGTCGATCGGCATCGCGCTGCGGCCCCGGCACGGCGAGAACCTCACCGACCTGATGCGCGCGGCCGACGCCGCCATGTATCACGCCAAGGCGACGGGCCGGGGCAGGGCGGAGCATTTCACCGAGGAACTGGCGAGCCAGATCGCGGACCGGGCGCAGCTCGAGCGGGACCTGCGCGAGGCGATCGAGCAGGATCAGTTCGCCCTGGTGTTCCAGCCGCAGATCGCGGTGTGGAGCGGGGAGATCGTCGCCGCGGAGGCGCTGCTGCGCTGGCGGCATCCGCGGGACGGCGTCAGGCTGCCCGGCACCTTCATCCAGCGCGCCGAGGAAACCGGGCTGATCGTCGAGATCGGCGAATGGGTGATCGCCACCGTCGCCGAGACGATCGCGCGCTGGGGGCGGATCGGGATCGAGCAGCGGCTGGCGATCAACATCAGCCCGCGCCAGTTGGACCATGCCGGCTTCTTCCGCCGCCTGCGCGAGGCGATGCGCGCGGCCAATGCGCCCGCGCGGCTGCTCGAACTCGAGATCACCGAGACGCTGGCGATGCACTGCAGCGACGAGGTCATCGAGGCGATCAGCCTGTTGCGGGCCGATGGCGCGACCATTGCGATCGACGATTTCGGCACCGGCTATTCCAATCTCGCGCGGCTGCGCGACCTGCCGGTCGACCGGGTCAAGCTCGATCGCAGCCTGATCGAGCACATCGCCGACAATGCCGAGGCGCGGACGATCGCGCATGCGGTGGTCGGCCTGATCCACGGCATCGGCTGTGAGGCGGTGGCCGAGGGGATCGAGACCCGGGCGCAGGCCGAGGTGATGCGGGTGATCGGCTGCGACGTCATCCAGGGCTATGCGATCGCGGCGCCGATGGACGAGACGGCCTTCATTGCCTGGTCGCGGCAGGAGAGCCGGCAGCGCGCGGTCGGCTGACCGTTACAGGTCCGTCTCCCCGCACGGCCCCGCACGCGGAAGGGCGACTTCCCGATGGAAGCCGCCCCTCTCATCGCCCTGGCGATCCGGTCAGAAGTTGAACTTGACCGTGCCGTGATAGCTCTGGTTGGCGACGTCGTTGCGCCCCAGGGTGGAGTCGGCGCCGACCGAAATCTCCACCTTCCCGCTCGTATAGGCCAGCCCGGCGCCGACCTCGGCCCAGTCATGGTCAGTCGTGGCGATCGGGAACAGCGCGCTCGGGCCATAGCCGCCGACGAAGTTCGCGCCGACAAAGGCGGGCCGGTCAGCGAAGTCATGGACGTAATAGGCCGACACATAGGGCTTCACCATGCCCGTGCCGCGCGCATCGAAGCCGGCGCGAACCTGGGCGCTGTCGAGATTGCCCTTCTTGTAGACCAGGGCCGGGCCGCCGCCCGCCTCGCTGATGTTGCCGAACCGGATGCGGGTCCCCCGCGCCGCGACGCGCGGATCGACCTTCACCTTGCCGAGGTCGAACGAGCCGCCAAGGCCCAGTTCGCCGCCGAGCACGAGCGAATTGGCGTTGCTCGTCAGCCGGTAGCTGGTGCCGACGAACGAGACGTTGCGCACGGTCTTGGTGTTGAGCGAGCCGACGCTGAGCACGAGATCGGCGACAAGCCCGCCGGTCGTCTTCGCCTTGGCGTAGAAGCTGCCCTGGAACAGGGCGCTGCTTGCGTCCTGGCTTGCCAGGAGCGGCGATGCGCTGGTGTCGGTATAGGAGAAGGATGCGCCGATCACGCTCCGCTCGCTGACCTCCTTTTCGAGGCCGGCCGCGATGAAGAAGCCGTTGAACTGGTCACGACCGCCGCCACCGACGGCACTGTCGCCATCGATATAGCCGCCGGCCACGAAGCCGCTCATCGTCTCGGGCAGCTTGCCTTCCATCACCGAATTGCCCGCATCGCTGCGCACCTCGGCCTGGCCCGGCGTCGCCGACAGGCGCAGCGCTGCCATCTCGACCGGCTTGCCGATCACCGCGACCGAGCCGTCGAGATTGCCGACATCGATCGAGGCGAGATGATCGCGGGTGAAACGCGCCATATTGTCCACCGAGACCAGGCCCAGCGCGTTACGCGTGGATTCGGTCAGTGGCGCCAGCGACTGGAGCGTCGAGCGGATCGTCGCCGCATTCTGCAGATCCAGCGGACCGTAGAGATCGGAGAACCTGCCGGGGACGCGGTTCTGGTCGAGCAGCTGCGCATAGGCGACCTGCACCGGCGACGAACCCAGCACCACATCCTTGTAGAGCCCGGCGTCAAACGAGACCGAGACCGCCTTCGCCGAGACGGTGAAGTGCGGCGTGATGATCGCGCTGATCGGCGCGGTGGTGAAGGTGCCCGTCACGCCGCCCTGAGCGGTCAGGATGGTGAAATTGTCCCCCGCGCGGATCGAATAGCCCCCGACCGTCGAGAAGCCGACGGTACCGCCGATCGACGCGATGCCGCTGCCGGCCGCGCCGGTGACGACGGCGATCTTGTCCGACGCGCCGTTCGCGCCGAGATTCACCAGGAACATGTTGCCCGACGAGAGGATCACATTGCCCTGGAAGGTCAGCGTGCCGATCGTGGTCGCGGTGCCCGGTGCGATCGTGCCCGCCACGCTGGTGAAATAGGGGACGCGGATCGTGCCGGTGCCGTTCAGCCCGCCGGTCATCATCAGATAGTCGCCGCCCGAGATCAGCGAGCCGTTCACCTGCATCGTGCCGGTGGCCTGGGTGATGTCCATCAGGCTGGTGAGCGAGCCGGTCGAGGTGATGTCGAGCATCGCCGTGCCGCCGGCGATCGAGAAGCGATCGACCGTCGCCGCGGTATCGAGCGTGGTCGTGCCGGCGGCCGACAGCGTCACGTCGAAGTAGCGCGGCGGCGTGCTGGTGAGGCGGTCGCCGTCATAATTGTTCGGCACGAAATTGGTCGCGCCGGGCAGGCCGTTGAGCAGGGTGGGGGCGGGGAGCGCCGCCACGGCCGCCTGAGCCGAGGCCTGCTGCGACCCGGCCGGGGCCTGGCCCTCGGCCTGGGCGCTGGCGTCGCCATCGAGCGAGGCAGTCGACACGGTCGCCTTGTCATTGCCGGTGGTGGCGGCCGCATCCTGCCCGATCGGCCGGGCGACGACGGTTTCCGTGCCGGAGGCGACGTCATAGCAATCGCTCACGCCGCCGGCCTCTTTACAGGCCTGGCCGAAGCCGGGCTGTTCCGCGGTGCCGGCGCCGGGTGTGGTCGGCACGCCGTTCACCAGATTGCCGTTGGCGTCGATGATCTGATAGTTCGGATCGAGGTTCGTCACCCAGTGCGTCGGATCGGTCCAGTTGCCGTTGCCGGTCTTGGCCGAGACATAGTGATACGGGTTGTTGGCCGCGATCCAGTCCCAATAGAGATAGAGCGGCTGGTAGAAGCTGGCGGTGCCATAGCCATTGGCCGGCTGGCCGTCGAAGAAGCGCGTATAGCCGCCCGACAGCACGCCGATCACGAGCGCCTTGGCGAAGGCGCGGTCGAGGATGAGCGGGCCGCCCGAGTCGCCGCTCGCCGTGATGCCCTCATTGGGCAGTGCATTGTCGCGCCAGGCGTTGAAATCGAACACGCTGGCCTGTGCGGTGCCGCGGCGGGGATCGTCGAAATCGATCCAGTAGAGATTCTGGTTCAGGCCGTTGGGCGAGTTGAAAATGAAGCTCTCGAACGTATTCAGCGAGGCCAGCGCACCCAGCGTGTTCTCCGCGATGCGCCGGCGATAGTCGATGCCGCCGGTCGAGCCGCTGGTGCCCGTGCCGTTATTGCCATAGCCGTCGATCACCACATGATAGCCGGTGCCCGCCGAGGTGATGGTGGTCGCGGGCAGCGCCGAGAAGAGCAGCGCCCAGGTCGGGATGCCCTTGCCGGGCGTGTCGAGCGTGGCGAGCGCGATGTCGCTGTACAGGAAGCTGGCGGCGTCCGGCTCGAGCGAACCCGGATTATAGGCGACATAGTTCACATCGAACATGTTGCGCGCGGTGTTGGTCGCGTAATTGTTCAACCAGCCGCCAAAGGCGCTCGCCCCGGCCACGTTGTTGTTGCTGCCGAAGCCGAAGCCGATCGGCTGGCCGCCGGAATTCTGGCCATAGGCGTTGGCGGCGCGCTCGTTCACGCAGTGTGCGGCGAAGATCACGGTGCGCGGGTTGATCAGCGTGCCGGTGCACAGGCCGATAAAGTTGTTCTGCTCGTCGATGATCATCTGGCCGACGCCGGTCACGTTGTTCGGATCGCGCGCGGTGGTCGGCGTGCCAGGATTCGCGATGACGATCTGCGGCTCGAGATAAGTGCTGACCGGCACCTGCGTACTGCCGGCCTGGGCCGAGATATAGCGGTTGGTGGGCGCCCCTGCGCCGCCGTCCTGGGCAGAGAGATAGCTGTTGGTCGGAAGCTCGACATTGGAGCTCTGCGCGTGCGCCGCGCCGCCGATTGCGACCGACATCGTCGCCGCGGTTGCCAGCAGCAGGGACCGGGTCCGCGCGGACGAGATGCCAGAAGACAGCTTAATCATTTGAAATTCCCCCGTTTCATTGAATGCGGTCGTGAAACCTTTCATTCAGATGAACGAAAACTATTCCCGGTGCGGAGGAAGCTCAAGCAGGTGCTGCCTTAACTGGATCAATTCGTGCCGCTCCGGCCGCATAATCGCGACTGACTGTGGCCCGTGGGCAACATCACCGGCACCGGCCGGGCGGGGCAGCGGGGGCGCGCCGGCACGCTCACCGCAGATCACGATACAGATCGCAGGCGTCGTCATCGAGGTCCCGGTACAGGTCCTCCGCATCGCTCGCCCGCCCGTGCCGCCACGCATGGCGCCCCGGATCGAGCCAGGCGGGTTCGCGCGGCATGACGGGTTCGGCGAAGGTCAGTGCGAGAGCGTCGGCATCGTCGGGCGAGGCGAGGCCGCGGGCCTTCATATGCTCCTTCTTCTCGAGCAGGATCGAGACCTGGTCGGCGGCATAGCCATATTCGACGCCGGTGAGATCGATCGCCAGCGCATCCTCGTCGGGGATGGCGCCGCCCGCGAGCCAGCCGCGCAGGTTGGTCCACATCTCCGAGCGCTTGTTGGCGGTCTGCACGCGCAGGTCGCCCGCCCACAGGGCATCGCGCCCCTTCGCGCCGAACCAGACCTCGTACACATTCTCCACGCCGAGCTGGCGCAGGCGATCGACCACCGCGGCGCCGATATTGCCGGCATCGACGAAGATCGCATCGGGATGCAGGGCCTGTGCCTGGAGCGCGACGTCGCCGGCGAGCGTCATCGCATCGACGCGCTGCCAGCGCTTCCACGGGCGCGAGCGGGCATCGCGGCCGCAGCGGATCGCGAGCGTCGAATGATCGTCGCCGAAGCGCGCGCAATCGAGGCCGAAGATCACCGGATCGAGCGTGACCCCGTGCACCGTGCGCACGCGCGCCCGGTCGACCAGGT
>CAISGR010000246.1 GCA_903884945.1 uncultured bacterium | reverse complement strand
TTTAAAGACGTCGTGTCGCAAAATGCAACATGGATGCCGTAAAACGAGCGGTCCTTCCACCCTTTGCGCAACATCTTCGCATTCGGCCCGATACAGCTTCATCGCAGTAGGGAGGGGAGGCGCAATGAATTTCGACATATTCATCACCTGCGCCGTAACGGGTTCCGGCGAGACGGCTGAAAAGCATCCCGGCCTGCCGATTACGCCCGAACAGATCGCCGACGCCGCGATCGAGGCGGCGGCGGCGGGGGCAGCCATCGCCCATATCCATGTGCGCGATCCGGAGACCGGCAAGGGCTCGCGCGATCCGGCGCTGTATCGGGCGGTGGTCGAGCGCATCAAGGCCTCGGGCGTCGACGTGATCCTCAACCTGACCGCCGGCATGGGCGGCGATCTGGTCTTCGGGCCCGGCGAAACGCCGCTGCCGCTCGACCCCGCCGGCACTGACATGGTCGGCCCGCTCGAGCGCCTGGTCCATGTCGCTGAACTCCTGCCCGAGATCTGCACGCTGGATTGCGGCACGATGAACTTCTCGGCCGGCGATTATGTGATGACCAACACGCCCGGCATGCTCCGCGCGATGGCGGCGCGCGTCCAGGAGCTTGGCGTCCGGCCCGAACTCGAAGTGTTCGACACGGGGCACCTCGTCTTCGTCAAGCAACTAATCCGCGAAGGACTGCTCGACGATCCTGTGATGATCCAACTGTGCATGGGCATTCCCTATGGCGCGCCCGACGATCCCCTTACCACGATGGCGATGGTCGCGCAGCTGCCGCCGGATTGCGTGTTCAGCGGCTTCTCGATCGGCCGCCGGCAGATGCCCTATGTGGCGATGGCGGCGCTGGCCGGTGGCAACGTCCGCGTCGGGCTCGAGGACAATCTCTATCTCGGGCGGGGGGAACTCGCGACCAACGGGGCCCTGGTCAGCCGCGCGCGGCAGATTCTCGAGGGGATGGGCGCCCGCATTCTCGGCCCCGGCGAAGTCCGCGAGAAGCTCAGGCTGGAGAAGAGATGGTGAGCGGGGCCCCGATCAGGACGGTCGGTCTCGTCGGCGCGGGCGTGATCGGCGCCGGCTGGGCTGCGCGCTTCCTGCTGAACGGCCTCGATGTCGCGTTGTTCGATCCCGATCCCGCAGTCGAGCGCAAGACGAAGGCAGTGCTCGACAATGCCCGGCGCGCACAGCAGCGGTTGATGCCGGGACTGCTGCCGGGCGAGGGCAGGCTCCGTTTCGCGACTTCCGTGGCGGACGCGGTTGCCGGCGCTGATTTTGTGCAGGAGAGCCTGCCCGAGCGCGAGGACCTCAAGCGTCGCATCCTCGGCGAGATCGATGCGGTGGCGCCCGCGCCCGTCGTCATCGCTTCCTCCACCTCGGGGCTGTTGCCGTCGCGCCTGCAGGATGGGCTGGTCCATCCCGATCGCTTCGTCGTCGGCCATCCGTTCAATCCGGTCTATCTGTTGCCGCTGGTCGAGATCTGCGGCGGCGGGCAGACCGGCGACGGCGCGCGGACGACTGCCGCTGCGCTGTACGAGCGCTGCGGGATGCAGCCGCTCCAGGTTCGCGTCGAGATCGACGGCTTCATTGCGGACCGGCTGCTCGAGGCGCTGTGGCGCGAGGCATTGTGGCTGGTGAACGACGGGGTCGCGACCACCGCCGAGATCGACGACGCGATCCGCTATGGCGCGGGCCTGCGCTGGTCCTTCATGGGCACCTTCCTCACCTATCGCCTGGCCGGTGGCGAGGAGGGCATGCGGCATTTCCTCGGCCAGTTCGGCCCGGCGCTGAAGCTTCCCTGGACCAGGCTCGAGGCGCCGGAACTGACTGACGCCCTGACTGACCGCATCGCCGGGCAGTCCGACGATCAGGCCGCCGGGGTCGACCTGCGCACTTATGAGCGGCTGCGCGACGATTGCCTGGTCGATGTGATCGCTGCGTTGCGCGTTAATGATTTCGCCGCAGGAGCCACGGCCCGGAAGCATGGCGCGCGCCTCGCCACCGAAATGCCCCCGCCTGCGCCGCTCGACTGGAGTGAACCGCTGCCCCTGCTCGACGCGACGGTCGGGGCCGAGTGGATCGATTACAACGGCCACATGACTGAATGGTCCTATCTCAAGCTGTTCGGTGACGCAACCGACCGGCTCCTCGATCTAATCGGCGCCGGCCCCGCCTATGTAAAGGCCGGCCACAGCTTCTATACCGTCGAGACGCATATCCGGCATCTCGGCCAGGCGTATCGTGGCGACCGGCTCCGCGTGACGACTCAACTGCTGGGTGCCGATGCCAAGCGGCTGCACGTCTTCCACCGCATCTTCGGCCCCGACTGCGCGAACCCGCTCGCGACGGCGGAGCAGATGCTCGTGCATGTCGATGCCGGGGCGGGGGGGTCCTCCCCGGCGCTCGGCGTGGTGGCCGACCAGGTGTCGCGGCTGGCGCAGGCCCAGTCCGGCCTGCCGCCGCCCGAGGGCGCGGGGCGCGCTGTCGCCATGCCGCGACGCGACGCGATCACGCGGGCCGGGACCGGCAGCGTCTGATGGCGGGCCCGGGCATGACGCACGAGCTCGCCGCGACGGTCACCGTCGATGACAAGCGCGTTCGCCATGCCCTGGTGATGATGGAGCAACGCCTCGCTGATCCCATCCCGATCAGCG
>CAISGR010000245.1 GCA_903884945.1 uncultured bacterium | reverse complement strand
CTTCGGGGCAAGCGGTGGGACACCATCGAGGGAAGCGCCTTGCATCGGCACAGCGGCGCTCACCGACGAAAGAAAGTCCCTCATGGCGACGGGGGCTTCTGCCCTGGCCGGTTGCTCCTGGCCACCAACGTCCTCCGTCGATGGGTGCGACACACTCGACACCATCGGCGGCGTGCCGTGCCGATCCAAGCCCTCCGGGGGACGATATCTCTGTGAAGCCCGCGCCATTACTCAAAGCGGGTAGCACCAAGTCACTGAAGGAACTCTTAAGCGCGCCCGCCATGGCTTCGCAAACCCCGGGAATCCGGTTGCTTTATGCTTAATTTTCCCTTAAGAATCTTTGGCACTCGCCTGAGTGCAATAAGGGAGAAAGCAAGTGCTGAAGTTCATCATTGCGTTGATTTACGGCGAGGGCGTTCGCCCCTGGTAAACCAGTTGATCGACCCGGCAGGCAGTTGAATCACCATGTAGATGAGTGAGTTAGTCGCAAGCCGGGTCGATACCTTTACGGTCTCCTGCGGCGCGGGTTGGGGACCGTGAATTTTGGTTAATCAATCCCGTTCGGACATTGTCCTGATTCGGGACTGGCGCAGATTCATTAATCAAAGCCGCCATAATGGCGGCTTCTTTTTTGCCTGGTCGAAGCCACGCGCTTCCGACCTTCCGCCCGTCGCGGCAGCTTGCTTCACCGCCGCCGGCCGCAAGCAACGAAGCCAATCCCGCCGCTTTTCCGCACCCCATATGTGGCTGAGGCACTCGCCGTCGGAACGCCTCAACCAACCCCGGTCGTGGCCTCGCTCCAGCCCCCGCCAATCGCCTTGAACAGCGCGGCCGTATCCTGGCGCAACTGCGCGTCGCTTCCGGCAACCTGCTCTCGTGCGCTGAGCACCTGGGTCTCGGCATTGAGCAGCGAGTCCTGCGCGACGAAACCGGTGCGATATTGCGCCTCCACCGAATGAGCCGTCGCCGCCGCGTCCGCCGCAGCACGCCTGAGCGCCGCATTGCGCCGCCGTTCGGCATCAAGCCGTGCGAGCGGATCCTCCACGTCGCGAAGCGCACGCAGGACCGTCGCACGATATTGCGCATACGCCTCGTCGCGCTGCTCCTGTCGAATCCTGATAGTTGCCTTGCGCCGTCCCCAGTCGAGCAATGGAAAGCTCGCGGCACCGGAGGCGGTGAGCTGCAGGCTATCTCCTGAAAAAAGATTGCCCAATGCCGTCGACAGCAACTGCCCCGCGCCGGTCAGCGAGAATTTCGGATACAGGTCCGCCACGGCGACGCCGATATCCGCGGTGGCGGCGGCAAGCTGTCGCTCCGCCGCGCGCACGTCCGGGCGCCGGCGCAACAGGTCGGAAGGAAGCCCCGCCGGCACGACGGGGAGGTTCGCCAGGGACGCACCCGCTGCGGCAAGTTCCCCGTCGAGCATTTCCGGGCTTTCCCCGATGAGAATGCCAAGGGCGTGGATCCGCATGCGCATGTCAGCCCGGATCGGCTCAAGTCGCGCTTCAAGGCTGGTCAAGGTCCCCCGCTGCCGGGTGACGTCGACCTGGGGCACGAGCCCCACCTTGGCAACATTGCCCGCAATCTCGAGCGCCCGCCGCTGGCGCGTTATTTCCTGCTCGACAATCGCGATCTGATCCTGATCGAGACGCAATGCAAAATAAGCCTGCGCCACTTCGGCCGCCAGCGTCACGGCTGCGTCGCGTCGCGTCCAGATCGCCGCATCGGTACGCGCTACCGCTGCCTCGACCCCACGCCGGTCACCGCCGAACAGGTCGATTTCCCAGCTTGCGTCGAAGCCGACCGCATAAGTGGTAATGCCGCTACCCGGCAGTGCAATCCCGCCGGTGCTACCTGATCCGCCCGAAAACAGCCGCGCAAGGGAGGAGAAGCCGGCGTTCTTCGAGAATTCGACGTGGCTGGCATTCGCCGTCGCATCCACCGTCGGCTTACCGCTCGCGCGCGCGACGATTTCCTGTAGCCGCGCCTGCCGGACCCGAGAAGCGGCGACCGCGATATCGGGGTTGCCCTTCAGCGCCCGTTCGACAAGCGAGTCGAGCCGTGGATCGCCAAAGGCCGACCACCAGTGCGCTGGATCGACATTCGCGCCCGGCACACCCACCTGCGGTTCGACAAAGGCTGCCGGCACCGGCAGTTCCGGCGCGTGATAGTCAGGGCCAACGGTGCAGGCGCCTGCCAGCAGGGCGATGCCAATCGCGACGGGGCCGCGCTTCCCGGTGGGGACGGTCCTAGTCCCAAGTTTCCAGCTCAATGTGCCATGCCTCCGCCACCACCGGACTTTCCGGCGCGCATCAGGAAAACGAGTGGTGCAACAATCAACACCACGATCATCAATTGTCGGTACACGTCGAGGAAAGCGAGCATCGTCGCCTCGCGCTGGACCTGCTGGTACAGCACCGCCACCGGTGTGACGGCTGTGTCACCCACCCCGGCGAACGCCCCCTGCGCCTTTGATATCCAGTCATTATAACGTGGATCGAGTGGATTGAGGGTCTCGACCAGCACCGATTGGTGAATCTGGCGGTTCGAAGCCAGAAGCGTCTGCGCCACCGAGATACCGAGCGTGCCGCCGAGATTCCGCGCGACGTTGAGCATGCTGGATGCCTGCGCCGTCTTGTTCTGCGGGAGGCCGACATAGGCGACCGCGTTGATCGGCACGAACAGGAACGGCAATGCCGCCGCCTGGAACAGGCGGGCGATCGCGGCATCGGTAAAGGAAATGTCGGCAGTCAGGTGCGACATGTTCCATAATGCGAAGGCCTGCACCATCAGCGCCGGAAACAGCAGCAGCCGCACGTCGACGATACCGGTCAGCCGTCCGGCAAAGGGTACCATCACCAACGTCGCGACGCCGCCCGCCGTGAGCGCGAGTCCGGCGTCGAAAGCGCTGTATCCCATCACCTGCTGCAGCATCTGCGGGATCAACTGGGTCGTGCCGAACAGAATCATCCCCGTCACGCCCATCACCAACAGCGTCAGCGAGAAGTTGCGGCTCTTGAGCAGCTTCAGGTCGATCACAGGCTCATCATGGTTGAGCTCCCAGATGATCAGCGCGATCAGCGAGACCGTCGCGATGCTCGCGGAAGCAACGATGAAACCGCTCGAAAACCAATCTTCGCGCTCGCCGCGGTCGAGCGTGATCTCCAAAAAGCCGAGCCCGAGCGCGACCAAGGCAACCCCGATATAGTCGATGCGAAGGCCGTTCTTCAGGCGAGTGGCGCGATCCTTCCTGATCGCATCGGCTTCATGGACGAAGGTGTGCGCAAGGAAGAAGGAGGCGATCCCGATCGGTACGTTGATCAGGAATACCCAATGCCAGCTCCAGGTCTCGGTAATATACCCGCCGAGCGTCGGCCCGAGCACCGGCCCAACCACGATCACGATCGCGAACGCGGCGAAAGCCATGCCGCGCTGCTTCGGCGGGAACGTATCGGCCAGCATAGATTGCTCCACCGGCGCGAGTCCCCCTCCCCCGATCCCTTGCAGAACGCGCGCGATCACCAGTGTCGACAGGTTCGGCGCCAGGCCGCACATCAGCGACGAGAGGGTGAACAGGGCGATCGAGATCAGGAAATAGCGCTTGCGCCCGATCGCATCGGACAGCCAGCCGCTGATCGGAATCACGATCGCGTTGGCGACGAGATAGCTGGTCAGTACCCATGTCGCCTGGTCGGTGGAGATCGAGAGCCCTCCGGCGATATGATCGAGCGACACATTGGCGATCGACGTGTCGAGCACCTCCATGAAGGTCGGGATGCTGATGATCGCGACGAGTAGCCACGGGCTGTACGGACCGGCCGCGGACCGCGTCGAATCCCATCCCGGAACCGCTTTCGCGTCGCCCGACTGCGCCGCGGCTGCGGCCTCGGCCATGGTCAGCGAACCTTGACGGTCGGGACGACGGACATGCCGGGGCCAAGCGGATATTGCCGCGGATCAGGGCCATTCCCGGGATCGAATTCGATCCGGACAGGCACGCGCTGCACCACTTTCACATAGTTTCCGGTGGCATTCTGCGGCGGCAGCAGCGCGAAAGCCTGGCCCGCGCCGCGCTGGATCGAATCGACATGCCCCTTGAACGCGACTTCAGGGTAAGCGTCCACCTTGATCGTAACCGGCTGGCCGACCCTCATCAGCTTGAGTTGGGTTTCCTTGAAGTTCGCGGTTATCCACACATGATCGGGCACGATGGCCATCAGCTGGGTTCCCGGCGCGACATAGGAGCCAAGCGCGACCTGTCGGTTGACCACCTGCCCGGAAATCGGCGCGACCAGCCGATTGTCCCCAAGCGTCACCTTCGCCTGCGACGTCTGCGCCCGCCGCGCCTCTACCAGCGCACGCGCTGCGCCGATCTGGCGGCGGGCGACCGAGACATTGGCGTCGGCACTGGCAACCTGGCGGGCGGCGGCGGCCGCGTCGGCTGCGGCAGCGCGCGCCTGGGCACGGGCCGCATCCAGCTGCTGTGCGGCAACCGCGGCAGGGTCGATCCGCAGCAATTCCTGGTAACGAGCCAGATCCTGCGCAGCCTTCGCAGCGTTGGCGATTGGCGCGCGCGCCTGTGCGGCTACCTGATCGCGGCTTGCCTGGGCCGCGATCACTTGGGCCACGGACTGCTCATATTGCGCGAGCGCCTGCTTGGCATTCGCATCCGCCTCGGCAACCCGTGCTTGCGGGCCCTCGGCGGAGATCACCGCGAGGAGGTGCCCTGCTTCGACATGGCGGTTGTCGACATCGGCCACTTCCTTGAGCGTACCGGCAACCGTCGGCGCGATGCGCACGATATGCGCGTCGACAAAGGCATCATCGGTCGACTCGTAGCGCCGCGCATCAAGCCAGTAGAACGTACCGCCGATTACGACGACGGACACGACGCCGACCAGGATGATCCAGAACAATGGCCGCCGGAAAACCGGCGGCCTTCCCCCATCACCGCCTCCGTCACCGTTGGTGTCCGGCCCCTCGGTGACGAGCCGGTCGGAGCTGGAAACGTCCCTGCTATCGTCGCTCATGAGAAATCCTGTCGCTCGGCTATCAGCCTGTCGAGAATGGCGTCGGTATTGGCGGCGATCCGTGCCTGCAGCGCGGACAAGGCCTCCGCATCGATCGAGGCGCGCTGGAGGAGCTTGAGACAGGAGGCCCGCGAAGCCCGGATCACGATCACCTGGCCGAACAGCGTGATCGTCGCCACCCGCGCAGCGTCAGCGTCGCGCCGCCCAGTGGCAATACCGACCAGTTCGACCAGTCGCTCCATCATCTGCCCCATCGGCCCGCCATAAATGCGCTCGAACGCCTCGGTCGGGTTCATCTGTTCGCGTACGATGAACAGCGACCAGTCCTTCGTTGCGTCGCCCGCCATTTTGGCAGCGAATGTGGCAAGGATCCGGTGAATGATGCCTCGCGCCTCCCCCGGCGTCTCGGGCAGCGCCCCAATTCCGACCGCGTGCGCCATCTGCTGGCCCATCTGCACAGCGATATGATCTGCCGCAGCGAGATAAAGGCCTTCCTTGCCGCCATAATGATAGGTGATCGAAGACATTGCGGTGCCCGCCGCCGCCGCGATCGCGCGCGTACTCGCGCCTTCGATACCCTTCAGGCCGAACTCCCGGATAGCGATGTCGAGGAGGCGCTGCTGAACCACTCCGCTGAATTAGTTCGTTCGAACGAACAAGGCAAGTTCTGCAAGCAGAACGGCCCGCCCTCCTCGCAATCGAGCCGGAAACACGGTGTCGGCGGAATTGTTCCGAGCTAGGCGGGTACCCGCTCGCGCGCCGGCTCCGCCGTTGACTTCACCGGCGCCGGATTGGAAAATTCCATCCCGTCGTCGACTGAACCGAAGCGCAATGCCACGATATCCTTCGCGTAGTTCTGGTGAAGCTTCCAAGGCTTCTTGCTGCCCTGCTTAGGAAATTTCTCCATTGCCCGCGTCACATAGCCCGAGGAGAAGCTGAGGAAGGGCTCGGGCGTCAGCACATCGTTGCCGATCCGCGGCGTCGCCTGGCGCAGCCCGCGCTTTCTCATCGTGTTGAGCAACCTGCAGACATAGGCGCAGGTGAGATCCGCCTTCAGCGTCCAGGATGCATTGGTATAGCCGAAGGACGAGGCCAGATTGGGCACATCGCTGTACATCATGCCCTTGTAGTTGAAGGTCTTCGGCAGATCGATCGGGGCGCCGTCCACGCTGAACTGCACGTCACTCAGCAACTGCAGTTCGAGCCCGGTCGCGGTCACGATCACGTCGGCGGGCAGTTCAGCGCCTGACGCCAACTTGATTCCTGTCGTCGTGAAGCGTTCGATCGTGTCCGTCACCACCGATGCCTCGCCGTTCCTGATCGACGCGAACAGATCCCCGTCGGGCACCAGACACAATCGCTGATCCCATGGATTGTAGCGGGGCGTGAAGTGCGTTGCGATATCGTACTCCGGCCCGAGTTCGGCGCGCACCATCTCGAGCAGGCGTTCCTTGGTCTTTTCCGGCCGCTTGCGCGCCAGGTTGTAGAAGAACATCTGGAACAGCACATTGCGCCAGCGCGTGATGTCATAGGCAAGCATGGCCGGCAGCCTGCGCCGCAACCAGTTGGCGAACCCGTCCTCGGCCGGTCGGGAGACGACATAGGTCGGCGAACGCTGCAGCATCGTGACATGCGCGGCCTTCTCCGCCATCGCAGGCACCAGCGTCACCGCCGTCGCGCCGCTGCCGATTACCACGACCTGCTTGCCGGAATAGTCGAGATCCTCGGGCCAGAATTGCGGGTGGACGATCCGCCCCGTAAATTTCTCGGCATCGGGAAAGTCCGGCATGTGGCCCTTGGCGTAATTATAATAGCCGCTGCACATGAAGAGGAAATTGCAGGTAAAGGAGACTGGCCCGTCTGGACCGTCCGCTTCGACCGTCCAGCGCGCATCGGCAGTCGACCAGGCGGCACGCTTGACGTGATGGCGATAGCGGATGTGCTGATCGATGCCATATTCCCGGGCGGTATCGTTGACATACTTCAGGATCGACGGGCCATCGGCGATGGCCTTCGCCTCGGTCCACGGCTTGAAGGAATAGCCCAGCGTATACATGTCCGAATCGGAGCGGATGCCGGGATAGCGGAACAGGTCCCACGTGCCCCCCATCGCCGCGCGCCCTTCGAGAATCACATAGCTGCGGTCCGGGCTCAGCTTCTGCAGATGATACCCCGCACCGACGCCGGAAATGCCGGCACCAACCACCACCACATCGAAATGCTCAACGCCCATTATCGCTCTCCCACGATACCCGATATTCGATTTTCTCGGGCGACGCAAAGATCAGTTTCGATCCGCAATGCTTTCGCGCCGCGTGGGGAGCGATCTGCCGTCAGAGCGATCGAGCTTTCGCTCTTGCGCGGAAGGCGTGGAGCAGCGGCTCGGTATAGCCGTTGGGCTGGGTGATTCCCTCGAACACGAGCGCGCGCGCCGCCTGATAGGCAAGGCTCGTATCCTCGTGACCCGACATCGGCCGGTACATCGGATCCCCCGCATTCTGCACGTCCACCTTGGCGGCCATCCGTGCAAAGGCAGCGTCGATATCGGTCTCGGTCGCCACGCCATGGAGCAGCCAGTTCGCCATATGCTGGGACGAGATACGCAGCGTGGCGCGGTCCTCCATCAAGCCGATGTCATGGATGTCGGGCACCTTCGAGCACCCGACGCCCTGATCGATCCAGCGGACGACATAGCCGAGGATGCCCTGCGCATTGTTGTCGAGTTCGGCACGCACCTCATCGGGCGTCCAGTTGCGGCCGATCGCCACCGGGATGGTCAGCAGCGGCGTCAAGCCGGGAATGGCCTCGCGCGCGATCTCGCCCCGCCGCTCGAATACATCCACCTGGTGATAGTGGATCGCGTGGAGCGTCGCCGCGGTCGGGCTCGGCACCCAGGCGGTATTGGCGCCCGAGCGGGGATGGCCGATCTTCTGCTCCATCATGTCGGCCATGCGGTCGGGAGCAGCCCACATGCCCTTGCCGATCTGCGCCTTGCCTGAGAAGCCGTGCGCCAGACCGATCCGCACGTTGCGGTCTTCATAGGCCTTGATCCAGTCGCTCGACTTCATCTCGGCCTTCGGAATCATCGGCCCCGCGCGCATCGCGGTATGCATCTCGTCGCCGGTGCGGTCGAGGAAACCGGTGTTGATGAACACGATACGATCCCTCACCGCCTCGATACAGGCGGCGAGATTGGCCGAGGTGCGGCGCTCCTCGTCCATGACGCCCACTTTGATCGCGTGGCGCTCGAGGCCGAGCAGATCCTCGACTGCGTCGAACAACCGGTTGGTGAAGCCGACTTCCTCGGGTCCGTGCATCTTCGGCTTGACGATATAGACCGAACCGGCCCGACTGTTGCGGTGCGCGCCCAGTCCGCGCAGGTCGAACAGCGCGATCGTGCTGGTCATGATCGCGTCGAGAATGCCCTCGGGAGCCTCCCCGCCATCTGCCAGCATCACCGCCGGGTTGGTCATCAGATGGCCGACATTGCGCACGAACAACAGGCTGCGACCTGGCAGCGTGAAACTGCTGCCGTCGAGCGCCTGATAGTGGCGGTCCGGGTTGAGCCTGCGCGTAATCGTCTTGCCGCCCTTGTCGAAGCTTTCGACCAGATCGCCGCGCATCAACCCAAGCCAGTTCGTATAGGCCGCGACCTTGTCCTCGGCATCGACGGCGGCAATCGAGTCCTCCAGATCGACGATCGTGGTGAGCGCCGATTCCAGGATCACATCAGAAATGCCCGCAGGATCATCTTTCCCGATCACTGAAGCAGGATCGACGACCACCTCGATATGTAGCCCATTGTGGCGGAACAACATGGAGTCGCCGCTGCGACCGACCAATTGCGTCGGATCGGCCAGTTCCGGCACGCCACCGCGGCAATCGGCCCATTTCTCCCCGGCGAGGGGCACGGCCTCATCGAGGAAAGCCTTGGCATATTCGATCACCTGCGCGCCGCGAACGGGATCGTAACCGCCGGGTACCGCCATGCCGGGAAGCGCATCGGTGCCATACAGCGCGTCGTACAGGCTGCCCCACCGCGCATTGGCCGCATTGAGGACGAAGCGGGCATTGAGCACCGGCACGACGAGTTGCGGCCCCGCCATCGTCGCAATTTCGGCGTCCACATTCTGCGTGCCGATCGTGAAAGGCGCGGGCTCCGGGACGAGATAGCCGATCTGGCGCAGGAACGCCTCGTCCGCAGCCCCGCCAGCGGCGTAACGCGAGTCGATCTTTTCCTGCAGCCCATCCCGCTTGGCGAGGAGCGCGCGGTTTTCCGGCGCAAAGGCGGTGAAGATGCCGGCCACGCCATGCCACCAGGTGCCGGCGTCCAGCCCCAGCGGGGGCAAAAGCTGCTCTTCGACGAAGGCCGCGAGTTGGGGAGCAACGGCTAGGCCGGCACGGTCGAGCGATTCTGGCATTGGGGCCTCCTGATAGATCGCGATGCCTGGGGAGGGCTGCGCGGCGCTTAGTGCAGCGGTGGTGGGTTCATCAAGCCTGTTCGGGGTCGAGCGGTGCGGCGGATTGTTCCAGTCGATCGAGCATGGCCCTGAAGGTCGCCACCTCATCGGCGGAAAATCCGGCGAATAGCCGGGCCTCCAGTTCAAGCGCCTTCGGTGCGACGCTCTCGTAAAGCGTCTGGCCCGCCTCGGTCAGCGACAGGAGGTGCGAACGTTGGTCATCGGGATTGGGGCGCCGCCGCAACAGGCCACGCTCAACCAGGGCGATTGCCGCGCGGCTCACCGTTACCTTGTCCATCCGAGTCGCCACGCCGAGCGCCTGCTGCGTCAAGCCGTCGCTCTCGGCAATCACCGCGATCAGGCGCCATTCCGGAATCTTAAGGGCAAACAGCGCCTGATAGGCGGTGGCGATCGCCGAGGACACGCGATTGGACGCGATCGACAGCCGGTAGGGCAGGAACAGGTCGAGCTTCAGCGCAGGCATGGCACCCTGCTACTGTGCCCGACCCGCTTCGTCACCCCGCACGGCGCTTGACTGCTCAATATGGACGACCATATTCTTCCGATGACAAGGCCCTCCAATCGCGACAGGATTCTGGCCGCCGGCGTTCAGGTGGTCCATGAGCGTGGCTTTGGCGGCGCCAGCGTCCGCGATATCGTGCAGGCCGCCGGCGTGCCCCAGGGATCCTTCACCAATCACTTCGCCTCGAAAGAGGCATTCGGGCTGGAGGTCCTCGACCTCTATTTCCATGACAGTCTGGCCGTGTTCGCCGGCACGCTTCGCAATGAAGCCCTCCCTCCCCTCCAGCGCTTGAACGCGTTTCTCGATGCCAATATCGAACGTGCCGAGGGAGCCGGAGGCTGCAACGGCTGCATGATCGGCAACTTCGCGGCCGAAACGAGCGACAGCGATGTGATCCGCGCCCGCCTCGGGGAAATCTTCGCGGAAGTTCGTGCCGCGATCTCCGACTGCCTCGCTGCGGCGGTCGACGCGGGCGAGATTGCGCCCGATCTTGACGTCGAGGATGTGGCCGCTTTTCTCGTCGCCGCGCTGCAGGGCGCCAACCTCCTCGCCAAGGTCGAACGCGGTGGCGAGCCGATGAAGCGGCTCAAGCGGATCCTGTTCGGGCGCGTGCTGCGCTGATTCCGATCGGGCAGAAAGCGGCGCCGCAGACAACGTCTTCGTCCAATAATATGCCCCTGCGCGGTGCCGATGCTTGAAGAATAATACGTACGTACATATTTCCCGCACCGCAGCGCACTTCGCCTGCCGAATGCATCAGGAATCAACACCATGACAGCACCCGTCGTTCTGATCACCGGCGCCCTAACCGGCATCGGCAATGCTACCGCCAAGGCCTTTGCACGCGAAGGCGCGACGGTCGTCGTTTCCGGACGTCATGACGATGCCGGCGTCAGGCTCGTTAGCGAATTGAAGGAACTCGGCGCCGAGGCGGCCTTCATCCGCGCGGACGTGCGCCACGACGAGGATCTGCGCGCGCTGATCGACCAGACGGTCGAGAAGTTCGGGCGCCTCGACGTTGCAGTCAACAACGCGGGTACGGAGGGTCAGCCCGGCCCGGTGACCGACCAGACCCCGGAAAGCTATGCTGCCACCTTCGACACCAACGTCCTCGGCACGCTGTTGAGCATGAAGCACGAGATCCGCGCGATGCAGGCGCAGGGCGGCGGGGCGATCATCAACATCTCCTCGGTGCTCGGCCAGGCCGCCTATCCGGGTGCGTCGGTCTATACCGCGAGCAAGCACGCCGTGGAGGGGCTGACCAAGGCGGCGGCACTCGAAGGCGCCGCGTTCGGCGTGCGCGTCAACGCAGTAGCTCCTGGCCCGATCGATACGGGGATGCTCGATCGTTTCACCGGCGGATCCGCCGAAGGCAAGGCCAGCCTGACCTCGACGATTCCGCTCCAGCGGACCGGCGATCCCGACGAGATCGCGCAGACCGTCCTGTTCCTCGCCTCGGAGAAGGCGTCGTTCATCACAGGCCATATCGTCAATGTCGATGGCGGCAAGCGCGCCGCGCTCTGATCCCGACCGGGCGGCTTTTCGGGGCCGCCCGCTTCCGCGTGCGAAGGGTACCGGCCGAGTGACGGCCAAGGGACTGCCAGCGATGTGGCGAGGCGAAAGCGGGAGGTGGACGCAGGCTTGAAACGACGATATAGTTTCATCTGTTACCACTTTTCCCGCACGGAGCCTTCCGACATGACCGACCCGCACGATAACCCCATGGGCCTGGACGGCTTCGAGTTCGTCGAATTCACTGGCCCGGATCCCGCGGCGCTGGCCGATTTGTTCGTGAAGATGGGCTTCACGCATGTCGGCACGCACCGCTCGAAGAATGTCCGCCGCTATGCGCAGGGCGACATCAACTTCCTGCTCAACATGGATGCGACCGGCCAGGTCGCGAACTTCCGCGAGCAGCACGGCCCCTCGGCCAACGCGATGGCGTTTCGCGTCGCCGATGCGGCCAAGGCGCTGAAGCTCGCGATCGAACGGGGCGCGACGCCGGTCGAGGGCAAGGTCGGCCCGGCCGAGCTCAACATCCCCGCGATCGAAGGCATTGGCGGCGCCAATCTCTATCTGGTGGACCGTCGCGGTGCCGCGACGATCTACGACATCGATTTCGAGCCGGTCCCGGGCGCGAACAGCGAGGCGCACTCGGTCGGCCTGCACACGCTCGACCACCTTACCCACAATCTCCCGCGCGGTCGGATGGATTATTGGGCGGATTATTACGAGCGCATCTTCAACTTCCGCCAGATCCGCTATTTCGACATCGAAGGTCAGGCGACCGGCCTGTTCTCCAAGGCGATGACCGCGCCCGACGACAAGATCCGCATCCCGCTCAACGAAAGCCAGGACGAGCATTCGCAGATCGAGGAGTTCATCAAGGACTATAAGGGCGAGGGCATCCAGCACCTCGCGCTGGCGACCGACGACATCTTCGCCACTGTCGATGCGCTCCGCGCCAACGGCATCCGCTTCCAGACGACGCCGCAGACCTATTTCGACCTGATCGACAAACGCCTGCCCGGCCACGGCCATGACGTCGAGGAGATGCGCAAGCGCGACATCCTGATCGACGGCGCACCGGAGACCGGCGGCGGGCTGCTGCTGCAGATCTTCACCGAGAACATGGTCGGCCCGATCTTCTTCGAGATCATCCAGCGCAAGGGCAATGACGGCTTTGGCGAGGGCAATTTCAAGGCGCTGTTCGAGAGCATCGAGCTGGACCAGATCCGGCGCGGCGTCATCCCTGCCAACGCCTGAGCATTTGCGGAACGCGGGCGCCACGGCGCCCGACCCAGCCGGCCGGCGCGACAAGCCGGCCGGCCACGAGAGGGTGACATGACCAAGATCGACTACATGACCGGCTTCGGCAACCATTTCGCCACCGAAGCCGTCCCCGGCGCCCTGCCGATCGGGCGCAATTCGCCGCAGAAGCCGCCCTTCGGCCTCTATGCCGAACAGCTCAGCGGCTCGGCCTTCACGGCGCCGTGCCATGAGAACCGCCGCTCCTGGCTCTACCGCCTGCGCCCCTCCGCGACGCATCCGGCCTTCACGCGCTACACCGGCGCTGCGCGCTTCGCGCCGGGCGTGAGCCAGGCGCCGCTCGCGCCCAACCGGCTGCGCTGGGGGCCGCTCGATATCGAGGATGCCGACTGGCTCGACAGCCTGACGACGATGCTGGTCGCGGGCGCCGGCCCGGCGAGCCAGACCGGCGTGGCCATGCATGTCTATCGCGCGTCGCGCGACATGGTCGATCGCGCCTTTTTCTCGGCCGACGGCGAGATGCTGATCCTGCCCGAGCTGGGCGCCCTCACCCTCTATACCGAGATGGGACGCATCGATGTGCGGCCCGGCGAGATCGCGCTCATCCCGCGCGGCATCCGGTTCCGCGTCGTGCTGCCCGAGGGCCGGGCGCGCGGCTATGTCGCCGAGAATCACGGGGCGCCGTTCCGCCTGCCCGACCTTGGCCCGATCGGCGCCAACGGGCTCGCCAATCCGCGCGACTTCGAGACGCCGGTCGCCTGGTTCGAGGATCGCGAGGGCGAGTTCGAGCTGGTCCAAAAGTTCCTCGGCACGCTGTGGACCACCGAGCTGGGCCGGTCGCCGATGGATGTGGTCGCGTGGCACGGCAATTATGCGCCGTGCAAATATGACTTGGCGCGGTTCAATACGATCGGGACCGTGAGCTTCGACCATCCCGACCCCTCGATCTTCACGGTGCTGACCTCGCCGTCGGACGTCGCGGGCACCGCGAACATCGATTTCGTGATCTTCCCGCCGCGCTGGATGGTCGCCGAGGACACGTTCCGGCCGCCCTGGTTCCACCGCAACGTGATGAGCGAGTGCATGGGGCTGATCGCCGGCGCCTATGATGCCAAGGCAGACGGCTTCGTCCCCGGCGCCCTGTCGCTGCACAACCAGATGAGCGGACACGGCCCCGATGTCGCGAGCTGGCAGGGCGCGACCGAGGCGGAGCTGAAGCCGCACCGGATCGAGGACACCATGGCCTTCATGATCGAGAGCCGCTGGGTGTTCCACGCGACCGACCAGGCGCTGGAGACCAGCGCGCTGGACGAGGACTACGACCAGGTCTGGTCGGGCTTTCCCAAGGCCGCCTTGCCGGAATAGGCGGCCGGCCTCAGTAGGACCGGCCGACCAGGACGCGCTCCACCGCGGGCGCGCCGGTGAACAGGCACGCGCCATCCGCCACCGCCGCCGTCATCGGCGCGTTGCGGATGGTGAGCTTGAGCGCCTTGAGGCGCTCGACCACGGCATCGAGCGCGGCGCCGGTCGGCCTGGACCATTGCACCTCGATCCAGCCGGGATTCTTCGCGCCTTCGGCAAAGGCGCGCTCGATCCCGGCGAAGTCGGTCACGTCGCGGGCGATATTCGCCTCGAGCCGCGCGCGCGCCTCCGCATGCAGGCTCGCCTGGACGCTCTCCAGCATCGCCGCCGCCGCGCCGACGAAATCGCCCTGCGGCATGACCTGGCTGTCGAGCTTGCCGTCCGCGCGATAGAGCCGGTCGCGCCGGACGACCGAGACGTTGCCGCCGGCCACATCGCGCCCGCCGACCTCGAGGATGACCGGCGCGCCCTTCTTGACCCAGCCCCAGCGCTTGGTCGCCGCCTTGGCGGGCTTGAGATCGAGCAGCGCGCGGACCGGCTCGCCAAAGGCGGAAAGGCGCGCCAGCTCCTTCTGCAACGCCTTGCAGTAATCGACGATCGCCGCATCCTCGGGCGCATCGCGCAGCATCGGCACGATCACGACCTGCCACGGCGCGATGCGCGGCGGCACGCGCAGGCCGTCATCATCGCCATGCACCATGATCACGCCGCCGATCAGCCGGGTCGAGACGCCCCAGCTCGTCGTGTTGGCCAGCTCCAGCTCGCCCGCGGCGTTCTGGAAGCGGATATTCTGCGCGCTCGCGAAATTGGTGCCGAGGAAGTGCGAGGTGCCCGCCTGGAGCGCCTTGCCGTCCTGCATCATCGCCTCGATCGAATAGGTCGCGACAGCACCCGGGAAGCGCTCATTCTCGGGCTTCTCGCCCGCGACGACGGGCAGCGCGAGGCAATCCTCGGCGAAGCTGCGATAGACTTCGAGCATCTTCAGCGTCTCTTCGCGCGCCTCGTCGGCCGACGCATGCGCGGTATGCCCCTCCTGCCAGAGGAACTCGCTGGTGCGCAGGAACATGCGCGTGCGCATTTCCCAGCGGACGACGTTCGCCCACTGGTTGATCAGCACCGGCAGGTCGCGCCACGACTGGACCCAGCGCGCAAAGGCAGTGCCGATCACCGTTTCCGAGGTCGGCCGCACGACCAGCGGCTCTTCCAGCTTCGCCTCCGGATCGGGCATCAGCCCGCCCTTGCCGTTGCTCACCAGCCGGTGATGCGTGACGACCGCCATCTCCTTGGCGAACCCTTCGACATGCTCCGCCTCCTTCTCGAAATAGGAGAGCGGGATGAACAGCGGGAAATAGCAATTCTCATGGCCGGTGGCCTTGATCTGGTCGTCGAGCAGGCGCTGGATCCGCTCCCAGATGCCATAGCCCCATGGCCGGATCACCATGCAGCCGCGCACGCCGGATTCCTCGGCGAGATCGGCTTCCGAAATGACGGACTGGTACCAGGCCGAAAAATCGGCCTCGCGGGTGACGGGGAGTGCGTGCTTGATCATGCGAGCGCGGATAGCGGGAAAGTCGCGCGGCTCCAAGCGCGCAGCCACCGCCTTGCATCGGGAAAATCCCGGTGATCTAGTGCCGCCGGGGCAAGGGACGAAACGGGGGGGACGATCATGGGCTATCGCGATCGCGCGGACGGATACAAGGGCATCTCCTATGGCGGCGGCGCGCTGGCGCTGGTCGCGCTGGCCTTCGGGCTGCGCATGTGCTCCACCATGGCCGGCACCATCTCCGCGGCCGAAACCCCGGCCACGGTCGAGGCGAAGCTGCTCGCCGATCCGGACGCCGGGGCGCTGTTCGACACGATCAAGCGCACCTATCCGGCGGAATTCGACCATATCACGCTCGACATGCTCGCCAGGACGAAGGCGGGCGCGACGCGGAGCGAACTCCAGGAGGCGCTCCTCACCGACCTGATCGAGGCGGGCCGGCGGCACAATCGCGATATGCTGCAGGCGCCGCATGCCGCCTTCGCCGCCTATCGCCGCGCCGAAATCGCGGTGGTCGAATCCTTGCAGACCGCCAGCCCGACCTTATGCGCCCAATATCTCAAACAGGGTTCCTTCCGTTCCAACGATCCAAACCATCTTCCCGCCAAGGTGCTGATCGATTTCCGGCAGGCCACCTGGGAGGCGAATGCCGCCGGGCGCGACCATCCGGTGCATCGCGTCGTCGCCAGGCCCAATGCGGCCACCTGGCGCACCATCGCCACGGCGATGTCGGCCGGCGGCCTGAGCACGTCGGCGGTGCGCAGCTTCTTCGACGAGGCAGCGCTGCGGCGGGCGACGCCCGACGAGCAATGCGCGCTCGGCCTGGGCTTTCTCCGCGCGGTGGATACCCTGCCCGGCGACCGAGGCGACGACTTCTATGCTTCCATGTCATTGCCGAGCACGTGAGGGGAAGCGAACCGCGAACAGGCTTCAGCTTTCGCTGTGATGCCGCCGGCAAGGTCGATAGGGCGGCAGCGTGACCTCTTCCGCCCATGACCGCATCCTGCCCGCAATCGCCTTGCGCCTCGTCTCGGTCGTGTTCCTCGCGACGATGGCAGCGCTGATCAAGCTCGCGGAGGCCGGCGGCGCGCATCTTTCCGAGATCCTGTTCTTCCGCCAGGCAGTCGGGGTGCCGCTGGTCGCCGGCGTCATCGCGGCGGGGCCCGGCCTCGCGACGATCCGGACCGGCCAGCTCTCCGCCCATATCCTCCGCGCCGTGGTCGGGCTGGTCAGCATGACCTGCCTGTTCACGGCGGTGACCATGCTCCCGCTCGCCGAATCGACGACGCTGCAGTTCACCGTCCCGATCTTCGCCACGATCCTCGGCGCGCTGGTGCTGAAGGAGCCCACCGGCTGGCATCGCTGGCTGGCCGTGGCTGCCGGCTTCACCGGCGTCCTGATCGTCGCGCGGCCCGGCACCGGGCATTTCGCGCTCTGGGGCACGCTCGCCGGCCTGACCGCCGGGTTCCTCACGGCCGTGGTCTCGATCCTGCTGCGCCGGATCGGGCGGACCGAAAGCGCCTTCACCACCGTCTTCTGGTTCGCAACGCTCTCGATGGTGCCGCTCAGCGTGATCTACGCCCTGGATCACCAGGCACATCCCTTGCGGATCTGGCTGCTGCTCCTCGGCATCGGCGTGGTCGGCAATCTGGGCCAGATCGCGCTCACCTCCGCGCTCAAGCTCGGCCCGGTCTCGGTCGTCGTCCCGATGGACTATTCGTCGCTGCTCTGGGCGACGCTGTACGGCTGGGTGCTGTTCGGCGCCCTGCCCGGCGTCGCCACCTGGATCGGCGCGCCGCTGATCATCGGCAGCGGCCTCTATATCGTCTGGCGCGAACATGTCCGCCACCAGACCGAGACGGAGCAGGCGATCGCCTGACCGCCGGCGGCCCGACGGCCATGGCCCGCGCCCCTTCTTGCCATTTCCGCCGCCTCGCCATAGAGGAGCCGCAACATCAAGAGTCGGGCTGACGCCCAACGCCAACCTGCCTTTTTCCGGGCAAGGTGGCACTCCCGCACGGGAGGATGTGGCCGAACCGGCAACCAAACGGATCAAGCCATAAGCGTCAGCCCCTCGCAACGAGGGTTTTGTAGCGCAATGCCGATCAAGATTCCGGACGACCTGCCCGCCTTCCGCACGCTGGAACGCGAGGGCGTGAAGGTGATGCGGGAAACCGACGCTATCCGCCAGGACATCCGGCCGCTGCGGATCGGCCTGCTCAACCTGATGCCGAACAAGATCAGCACCGAAGCGCAGGTCGCCCGGCTGATCGCGGCGACGCCGCTGCAGGTGGAACTGACGCTGGTGCGGATCACCGACCATGTCGCGCGCAATGCCACGGCCGATCACATGGCGTCCTTCTACCGCCCCTGGGAAGAGGTACGGGCGGAGCGGTTCGACGGCTTCATCATCACCGGTGCGCCGGTGGAGCGGCTGCCGTTCGAGCGCGTGACCTATTGGAACGAACTGCGCCGGATTCTCGACTGGACGCAGACCCATGTCCACCGCGTGTTCGCGATCTGCTGGGCGGCGCAGGCGGCCGCGCAGCATTTCCACGGCATCCCGAAGCACGATCTCCCCGCCAAGGCGTCCGGCGTCTTCGCGCAACGCAACCGCGCACCGACCTCGCCCCATCTCCAGGGCTTTTCGGACGACTTCGTCGTCCCCGTCTCGCGCTGGAGCGAGACGCGCCCGGAGGATATCCCGCGCCATCGCGGCCTCGAGATCCTGGCCGACAGCGACGAGACGGGCCTGTGCCTGGTGCACGACACCGCCCATCGCACGCTGCTCATGTTCAATCACATCGAATATGATTCGACGACGCTGGCGGACGAATATGCGCGCGATGCCGCCGCCGATCCGGGCGCCGCGATCCCGCGCCATTATTTCCCCGACGACGATCCCGCGCGCGCGCCATCGAACCGCTGGCGCAGCCACGCGCATCTGCTGATCGGCAACTGGATCAACGAGATCTACCAGACGACGCCCTTCGATTTCGCCGAGATCGGCGCGACGGCAGACCCCGCGCCGGCGCAGTCCGCCGCCTAGCCGCGTGCGCGGCGCGGGGCCGATCGCGGGGCTGTACTCGGGCCGGCCGGGGCAGCATGATGCGGGCCCGCAGGATGGAGGATCGACATGCGCGTTGACGAGGACAGTGCGAAGATCGGCGTGCCGCCGCCCCTCCTCTATCTCGGCACGCTGCTGATCGGGGTGGCGATCACCGGCGCGACCGGCCGGCTCGGGCCGGACGGCGCCATTTCCTATCTGACCGCGGGCGCGCTGCTGCTGCTCGGCGTCGCCACGATCGCCGCGGCCACGATCCGCTTCGGCCGGGCGCATACCGAGGCAAGGCCGTGGCGGACCACGACGACGCTGGTGACCAGCGGCATCTATCGCTTCACGCGCAACCCGATGTATCTCGGCATGGCGCTGGTCTATGCGGCGATCGCCGTCCTGCTCAACAGCTTCACTGCCGTGCTGCTGCTGCCGGTGCTGATCCTGATCGTCCAGACCCAGGTGATCGCGCGCGAGGAGCGCTATCTCGCCGGCAAGTTCGGCGCCGACTATGCCGCGTACAGGCAGCGCGTGGCGCGCTGGTTCTGACGGGCCGCCCCCGCCCGGCCGCCCGCGACCGGCAAACTCAGCCATAGCCATGGGGCGTGAGCGGGAACAGGGGAACCGGGGCGGCGGTCCTTGCCGGGGAATGCGGCCCTGGGGGTGGCGGTGACGGTGGTGGTGGTGGTGGAGGTTCGGGAGCCGGCTCAAGGGACGGTTCCGGGGACGGTTCCGGCGTTGGCTCGGGAGCCGGTTCGGGGATCGGCGCCGGGGACGGCGCGACGGGCGCCGGATCGACGGGCGGCGGCTGGCGGGACGGCATCGGATAGGAGGGCTGGTAGTCGGCGACGCGGGCGAGCGCCTTCTCGATCATCTCGACCGGGCCGGGATCGCGCTTCTCCTCCGGGTGGTTGCCCCATTTCTCGCGCTGGCGGGCGCGCATCCAGTGCAGTGCGGCGACCGGATCGGGCGGGAGATGGACCTGGTAGGTCGCATAGACGGGATCGGGATCCCCGGCATGCTTGAAGACCTTCACGCGCTCGACGGTGCAGCCGACGGCGCGGGAGTATAGCGCGCGTTCGACGCGGGCGTCGGCATGCTCCTTGCCGGCGACGACTGCCTCGGCAAATGCCTCATGGCTGTTGCGCCAGCGATAGATGGTGCGGACGCAGACCTCGAAATGCTCGGCGAGTTCCTCGTCGGTGGCGCCGAGGCGGCACATGGCGCGGGCTTGATCGGCGAATTCTGGCTTGTAGATCATGGCGCCGGGATAGCGGCGGCGGGACGACGTTTGAATCGAGGCCGCGGCGGTCAACGGCGTGGTCAAAATGTCAGGGGGTTTGCTGACATTTCCGGTGGGACTCGATTGAGCGGTCTGCAATAATTTTATTGTATTATTACAATATATTACACGCTCTTTTTACTGCCGATGAGCATGGCACGCGGTATGGGGAGAGCCGGCGTCCCAGTCCCCGCAGGCGCAACGTCAGCGATCGGTGATGTCACCTTCCCTCAGCCCAGCGAACGCCGCTCGCTCGAAAATCCGACCGCGCTTCATCGTCATCACGACAGATTTGAGATTGTCCAGATCAGCCAGCGGATCGCGGGCAAGGACAACCATATTGGCAAGCTTGCCCGGCTCGATACTGCCGATGTCGCGCTCCTGGCCCGCCGCGCGGGCACCGATCAGGGTTGCGGATCGCAACACCGCGCCGTTCGACATTCCCGCCTTGCGCGACAGCGCGGCAAGCTCATGAAGGAGATCCGGCCAGGGGTCGGTCCAGTCGGCGATATTGTCGGTTCCGGCATCGATCGAGACGCCCGCGCGATAGGCCTGGCCGGTGATGGCGCCGCCGACGATATCGTCGCACGAGCCTGGCGGCAGGGGCGGCATGGTCGTCGATCCAGCAGTATCCCTGCTGTAGGTCCAGAGCGTGGCATCCAGGATCGTGCCGCGCCGGGCCATGTCCGCGAAGAGACGCGCGAGCGCAGGATTTCGGCCGTCGCGGAATGCCGCAAGCTCCACATTCGGGTGCGGCTCAGCCCAGCCGGGCGCCGGTGTCGCGGATTCGCGGACCAGGAGACAGGCATGCGAGATGACGTCCACGCCCGCGGCAACGACCTCGGTCGGCTTCGCCGGATATAGCGTGGCGTGCGCCCACACCTTCGTCCCCTGACGATGCGCCTCCGCGGTGATCTTCGCGGCCAGCGCCGGGATCAGGTCAGCGTAGAGCTTGATGGCGGTGGCGAATGTTCCGCGCGCTTGTGCGACCGCCAGGGGCAGATCCGTGTCATCGGCCACCGCCTGCATCCACGGCACGTGCCCGGGCTCGCCGCCCGCCGACGTTTGCGCGGTTCGCTTGTCCGTAAAGAACGCCGGTCCCGCCATCAGGGCGGCATAATATATGTCCGGTGCGGCGATCTCGCCCACGAGGCTGGCGCGGGCCAGATCCCCTACCGCGCGCAGATCATCGGCCATATCGCGGACTGTCGTCACGCCGCCATATATGTCTCGCCGCAGAATGGCCTCCGCCTGCCGGCGGTTCGGCGGCGTGGCCAGATGCACATGGGCATCCACCATGCCGGGCATGAGGAAGCGACCGCGAAGATCCACGATCCTGGCTTTTCGCAACAGATCAGGATCGATATCGGCATCCCGAACGACCTGCCGGATACGCTCGCCGATGACGATGACGTCCATTCCCGGACGCGGCGGTTGCCCGGTTCCGTCGATGAGCGTGGCGCCGCGAAAGACTATGAGATCCTGAGCGGGCACGAACGGGGCAGGGGGTGCCGCCGGACCGCAACCCGCCCAAGCAAGCCCGACCACGAGGATGGCGAGCCGGGCGTAGCGGGAAGAAACCTGCATGACCGACACTCGCACAAGCCTGCTTTATATTACAAGCGCCTGCTTCCATCCTTCGGACGCTTTCCGGAGGACGGCTACGATTGGAGCGGCCGCCATTTCGCCGAGCCGGCCTGTTTCGCGATTGAGCGTCTAAAGCCCGTCGCACCGATGATGCGGATGCCCCTTCCCGAGCATCCTGTACAACAATGCAGCCCGCTTCCCGCGATCGACCGAAACGAGGCGCATCGCCGCGCCAAGAGAACGCGCTTGAATCGAAGTGTCGTTCGCACGTTACACTTTCGCGGCGTTGGCGCCCTTCGCTTCATGCCGGTGCAGACTATCCCGACGATGAACGACTGGGAATGGTGGGGAGCGGACATTGACTGAGAGCCAGAATGGGCCAAACTCGTATGGCAGCATTCGGGGGGGGTATGGGAACCGAGATTGTATTCGTTCTGATCCTGCCCATCGCGGCGCTCTGCTTGGCTTTCACAGTGTGGCTCTGGTCTCGCGTCGCGAAGATGGAACGGGGAACCAGAAGTGGGCCGTTGAAGGCCTATGTTCCGCTGCTTGTCGGCTTTGCTGTTTCGATGGCAGGCTTGGCTTTTCTCACTTACATCGAGGGCTATGCGGATTTTACCTCTTTAGTCCAACAGGGGTATTACACTGAGGCTCAGCGAGTAGTCTATCTACCGGGACGGCTGGTTGGACGGGCGATACTCCAGCTAGTATTTGTGCTACCAGCTATATCCTTTGTTGTCGTTCCATTGACCACATGGCTCATCAGAAGGGATCGATTGTCTTTCAAACGTGCCTGTCTGCTTGCCGTCGCGGGCTGGTTAGCGCTGGCGATCGTTGGATGGCTTATCAATTTAGGGATTTTCACTCCCGCTTATTCGCTTCCATCCTTTCTAATATCTATGGCGGCTCCAGTGTTGCTTTGTGGATTGGCGATACCAATCACGGCTATTTGGCTTCTCCCGTCGAAGCGCCAAGCTTAGGAATCATCGGTCCTCGACAGGCCGAACGTCCGCAATTGGGGCGCTAACGGACGTTGCGTCGGTAATAGCGCCAGCGCTTGAAGCCCTGAAGCGCCCCACCGAAGATTTGCATCGCCGACAGTGTCAGGAGACCCGCAAAAAAAGAACAGGCGGCGATCAATGCCATGTCATTAGCGATTGAATAATGATCCGCCTCCCCCTTGGGCAATAAGTGCATAATTGCAAAAAAGCTGAAAATTGCCATACATAGGCCAGCGCTACCAATCGCTAGCCTGATCATCGGCGCTTTCATCCGCAAGCGCTCTCGTGCCCAAAATACGACGAGCAGGGTGGTCATGAGGAACAGGAAAAAGATGACGTCGTGGGTCGTCCATTTGGTCCAGCTCATGGGCGGAGCTTACTCGCAAAACGGACAGTCAGCTAGTGGGCGCTTGCCGCCAGGCTGCCGCCCCCCAAACCTGTCGGTCAGTTTTCAGGCGGGTCGCGTCGGTCGAGGCCGACACTGCCGAAGTGATAGTTGCTTGCGAGGCCCCGCCTTGTGGCGAGGGATGGCAAAGCATTTCGTCATTTGAATTCGCAGTCGGCAGGATTCTTGGGTGGTCCTGGATCGGGATTAACTCCCAAGGCTACAAGGACAGCGTGACCATCGCCTTCGGCCCCGGTCCAGATGGCATCGATCCGCGATGCACTTTTATCACGGACGGAGGCTGTGGACTTTATTGCTACGACCTTGTGCAACGACGCGCTTGATGTCCACGATTGGGGCGGCTCCTGCCGGATCGCCTTTCGCCCCGAACACCACCGGTCGGCTTGCAGCACGGCCGCGTCGGTCGATGGCGCAAGAGCGGTAAAAATCGGTGGAGGCTTGTCGGATAGGTGCCAGATGCAGAGCGTTGAAACCGGCCCGTGAAGCGCGATTTTTCACGCTGTCGGGAGGTCGTGGCGCCTGATCACGGATGATTTGAGCCAAAGGGCGTTCAGGATCAGCCAAGCCATCAGAACGGCAACGAACAGTCGGTTGGTTATGCCGTACGGAGCGCCTTTGTGCAGTGTCAGGTACTGGGCAATGAAGGCGACGATCAAGAGCCCGGCAAATGCCAGCGCGGGGATTCTGTGGCGGCGCCAGCCCGGACTGACGGCATAGCTCAACGCCAGACAAATCGTCGAGAGCAGGATGCTGACGATATTCACCAGGAAGCTCATGGTGTGAATATCACCCGTCCGTGTCGATGGCGCCGTTTCGAGGTCAGTCGGATAAAGCGCGGTCACGATGAGCCCCGCGAACGCCACGACCAACAGTGCCGCACCCGCCCGACCCAGCCACGATCTCGGCCCATCCCGGAACAGTCCGATCGCGAGCGCCAGGCAGCCTGCGCTCAAGGAGACAAATGCCGTCGTCATGACCCAGCCAAAGTGTCCGACTGCATAATCGCTGATCATATGATCGACGATCGTATAATCCGGTCTGATCCCGTGCATCAGCGACAGGGCGCCCACGAAGTAGAGGAAGAACACCACCGCCGCCATCGGCAGGAAAGTGGATGGTTCGTGTTGCAAATCATGGTTCGACGCCGCCACTTGCCGCCTCCCTTTCGAGCCCGCCGCTGATCTTAGACCATGAACCATCATCCGCCACCAGGAAACCGGACGCCACGCCCGAATGGCGAACTTTGGGTCATGCGCCGTCTTCGCTCCGTATCCGACGAAAAAGGTTGGCGCGACATCGATGGCGAGCCCGCACGCCAGCCTTCCGCCATCGCGGGGCGGTTGTAGCTGGTGATGTGCGGACCATAGCGGCCGGGCAGTTGCGCCACGGCGACCCTGAGCGCAGTGGCCAGAAGATGCCGTTCAGCACGCTTCCAACCCGCCGCCCTCCACGGCACACCTTCACGAAGCGCCCAAAGTGGTGGATCACGAACGCTCGCAGATTCAGGTTATCGATGATTGGAGCGAGATTTGAGCACCGTCGAGCCGCTCACCTTGGGTGCCAAGGCGGACGGGCGGTTCGGCAAACAGGACTTCGCCTACCGGGCCGACAGCGACACCTATCGCTGCCCCGCCGGCGAGACGCTGCCCAAGCGGATGACCACCATCGAAAACGATATGGTGTTGAACCGCTACTGGTCGAGCAACTGCGGGGCATGCGCGCTCAAGCCGCACTGCACGCCCGGAAAGGAGCGCCGCGTCACCCGTTGGGAGCATGAACACGTCGTCGAAGTCATGCAGGCCCGGCTCGACGATATGCCCGACGCCATGCGCATCCGAAGAAGAACGATCGAGCATGTCTTGGGCACTATCAAGGACTGGATGGGACGAAGCCACTTCACGATGCGCAGGCTGACAACCGTCCGAACCGAGATGAGCCTCCACGTGCTCGCCTACAACTTCAAGCGCGCCATCGCCCTGCTTGGGGTGCAAGCGCTGACCGCGGCGATCCGCGCCTGAGCCATAGCCCCCGCGCGCGAACCTCGCCCGTTAGCCTACGCCGTTTACACACAGCCTCAGTGGTTAGCGGTCGTTAGACTGAGGACAATATAGCGTCGCCGACGCCACTTGCGATCACGCCCTCAAGCTGGATACGGAAGCTGTCCAACTCGCCATAAGACGAGTGGAATTGTGATTGGCACCTGTTCCAGTCGCTGCTGTATTCCTGCAACGACACCCGCACCGACAAGAGCCCTAGCGAGTTGATGGGCTGGATGCGTAACGCGATGCAGCCGTCATACCAGCGTTCATCAATGGGATTGTCGCGCGCGATGGGATATTGTTTGAGCGCGGGCACGAGACCAGCAAACTCCGTTGGCGGGCACCAGTAAAAACACCTTCCTTTGAACTCGCCGGTATCGAGCATCGCGGTCAGCTTCGGGTCGCCGTCATCATCGGCCGCAAACGAGAGTGAAAACGTGTTCATCGCCGCATCTTACGGTCGGGCGGCAATGTCCGCTACTGGGGCGGGTTCTGCCCGACTGCTTTTCCGCACGATAGCTGCCGGTCGGCTTTCAGGCGGGTTGCGTCGGTCGATGGCGCCGGAACGAGGGAAAGTGGTGGACAACTGCCGTTCAAGCGGCAGCCGCCAGTTCCATGCTTTTCCGGTGAAGAAAAGTCTCTGGAGCGATCTCGTCCGGCATCAACGAACCATGCTCCGATGCAAGAGCAACAAGGATTGCCCAGCGATCGGATGGTCGTCCACCGTCCGCCTCAAGCTGGCGAGCGTTCAGCGGAGCGGTGCGTCTAACAAGATCACCAACTGTCGTGACACCGGCTGGCAATCTTCCGCGATCCGCCCAGATCGGAAGCATGCCAAACACCGCAATTCCAAATGCAACGCAGCTAAATAGCCATTGGCCAATAAATGGTGTCACGGCCGCCGCAAGCAGACCACCAGTTAGTAGAAATCCGCCGACCATCCCGACCGGTGTCTGCCGCGCCGATGGAAGGCGAAGGCCGGTGTCCCGGCCAAGTCTCTTAAACAGATCGAGCGGCCTGCCATAACTTGTCAAACTTGTTCCCGGGCGGACCCCTTGCGTTCTATCAGGGTCGAGCGACCGCCTGATCCGATAGAAGGTCATGGAAGAGCCGCATTTGCCGCATTGCGTATCCCAACCGGGCGTGTGAGCGCAGAGGACGGCGTGTAGATCGCCAATCGTGGCGCACCGCTCGGCTTCGTCTTTGGTGATCGTGAAGCTGAATACCGTCTCAACCTCTTCAATCAGGTCGATTGCTCCCCATTCCGGATCGAGGTCGAGGGTAGTCATCATCCTGCAATCATGCCTCCCCCCTTCGCCTAGTGCAATGTCCGCAAGTGGGCGAGCCCCGCCGGGCAGCTTTTCGTTCCGGCAACCGCCGGGCGAAGCGCGCCATCGCCCTGCTCGGGGTGCAAGCGCTGACCGCAGCGATCCGCGCCTGAGCCATAGCCCCCGCGCGCGAACCTCGCCCGTTAGCCTACGCCATTTACACACAGCCTCAGTGGTTAGCGGTCGTTCGCCGTCAGCCACGCAGGGCGCTCATCAGCCGAACCGTACCAGCCCCAATCCGACATTGCCTCAATCAATCTGGCGCGATCAAATCCACGATAGGCGTCTGAGATCAGCGAGACATATAGATCGGTTCGAGGTGCTTTCCGGCTGATCCCTCTGGATATCATGCCTCGCTTTCCGCCAAAATCCGGCAAGAAACCCTCGACCCATATCGCATCTCCGTTTTCGATACGGAGCAAATAGGGGGAAACAAGCCGCACGCCCAAGGCTGACGCGGCCAGTTGCCAGGCAGCGACAAGCTCGCTGTCAATATCGTGCGGAGACGGCTGCATAGACCTCTTTTAGGTTTGTCGCGCATGTCCGCAACTGGGGCGATTTCCGTCCGACCGCGTTCTCGCCCGATAGGCGCCGCTCCGCTCTCAGGCGATATGCGCGAAACGACGATCCTCTGAACGGCGAGGAGTGGTGGTTAGCCGCCGTTTCTCCTGCCATACTTGATCCAAACGGGAGAGCATGAATGGACGAGCGGCAGACTGACGCGATAACGCCTTGCGAGATAGAGCATAAAGTTGATGAAATCTGGCACGATGGCCAGCTCCAACAGTACTATAATTTCCTCGACTACCACTTTGAACGCGATGGATCCTATTCTCGCGCTCGATCTTACGCTGACGATTTCCGAGAGGTCACCCTGTTTGGTCCCTTCGAAGGAAGGGCAAGCACCCGGATAGTGTGCCGTCCGGACTTCGAACGGGACATTTTGACCTATCTTGAGCGTCGCTTCCTCAAGGTGTCCCGACTTTAGCGGCGTGTCCGTAACTGGGACGACTCCCGCCCGACCGCTTTTCTCGCTGTCCGGCTATGTTGGGGGCGGCCGTATCGATTTTCGCAACGACATCACCCGCACGCGGGCTGGAGAGCGGCATTGGGCATTGTGTCCTCAGGGACGTCTGCAGGCCGGCTGCTCCGCAACAGCCATGTCGGCGGAGCGTGGGGCGACCGGCGCTAGGCGCGCGCCGCGCGTGCCGCCTCGAGCATGCGCTTCGCGCGCAGATACATTTCCAGGCGGGTGACCGAGAAGAGGCCCAGCGCGAGCGCGACCAGCACGTTCGTGATCAGCATTGCGTTGAGGTGCAGGCCATAGCTGCCGCCGGCGGCAAGCATGCTGCGCGCCCCGAACCGGACCAGGATCAGCACGGCGATGAAGGCGAAGGCTGCCGGCGACGCCTTCTGATTGAGCGCATGGGTCTCCGGGTCGACATGGATGTGCATCAGCTTGCCGCGCTGCCAGCCGATCGCGGCGCCGGCCGCCAGCGCCGCGGCGCACACCAGCCAGCCAGGGCCGGCCGGCGGGAACTCGACGAACATGATGCCGGCGAACACAAGATAGATCGCCGGGACGACCCACAGCGTCTCGAGCCGCAGCCGGCGCATGCGGCTCATCCGGCGCAGGCGCAGCGCCAGCACGACGAGCACGATCGCGCCGGTGATCGCATAGCTGATCCATTGACTGGGTTGGACGGTATGAACCTGCATCGATCAGCCCCCGCGACTAGCCGCCGTATTATCTAATTAATACAGCACCGCATGGCAATGACGGATTCCGGGCCGCCCGACCAGGCGGGAGCGGCGCGGGGCAGCGGCGGCTGCCCGCGGACCGCTCCCCCGTCACTCCGCCGCCTGCGCGAGCGCCGGATCCTTCCACACCAGCACCGGCTTGCGCGCCGCGAGCGTCTCGTCGAGCCGGCTGCGCGGCGCGAAATGCGGCGCGGACTTGAGCGCGACGTCACCGGCCTTCGCCCGCTCCGCTACCGAGCGCAGCGCGCCGATGAACTCGTCGAGCGCCGCCTTGCTCTCGGTCTCGGTCGGCTCGATCAGCATCGCGCCGTGCACCACCAGCGGGAAGTACATCGTCATCGGGTGATAGCCCTCGTCGATCAGCCCCTTGGCGACGTCGATCGTCGAGAAGCCCTCGGCCAGGTTCGAATCCGAGAACAGCGCCTCGTGCATGCACGGGCCGGTCGCGCCGAACGGCGCATCGAGCACCCCGTCGAGCGAGCGCAGGATGTAGTTGGCGTTGAGCACCGCATCCTCGGCGACCTGACGCAGGCCATCGGCGCCATGGCTCAGGATATAGGTCAGCGCCCGGGTGAACATGCCCATCTGGCCCTGAAAGGCGACCATGCGGCCGAAGCTGCCGGCATGATGCTCCTCGGCGGTTTCCTCCTCGACGAGGCGGAAGCCCTCAGCCGTCTTCTCGACGAACGGCAGCGGGGCATAGGGCGCCAGCGCCGCCGAGAACACCACCGGCCCCGAACCCGGTCCGCCGCCGCCATGCGGGGTGGAAAAGGTCTTGTGCAGGTTGATGTGCATCGCATCGATGCCGAGATCGCCCGGCCGGACGCGCCCGACGATCGCGTTGAAATTGGCGCCGTCGCAATAGACCAGCCCGCCTGCCGCATGCACTGCGTCCGAAATCGCGCGCATGTCGCGCTCGAACAGGCCGCAGGTATTGGGGTTGGTGATCATCACCCCGGCCACGTCGGGCCCGAGCCGCGCGGTCAGCGCCGCGAGATCGACCCGCCCCTCGGCGGTCGCGGGAATGTTCTCGACGGCATAGCCGGCAAAGGCCGCCGTCGCCGGGTTGGTGCCATGCGCGCTTTCGGGCACGAGGATGACCTTGCGATGCCCCTCCCCGCGCGCCTCCAGCGCGGCGCGGATCGCGAGGACGCCGCACAATTCGCCATGCGCGCCCGCCTTGGGGCTCATCGCGATCGCGTGCATGCCGGTGAGCGTGACGAGCCAGTGCGCGAGCTGGTGGATCACCTCCAGCGCCCCCTGCACCGTATCGACCGGGGCGAGCGGATGGATATCGGCGAAGCCGGGCAGGCGCGCCATCTTCTCGTTGAGGCGCGGGTTGTGCTTCATCGTGCACGAGCCGAGCGGGAACAGCCCGAGGTCGATCGCATAATTCTGCCGCGAGAGCCGGGTATAATGGCGGACCGCCTCCGGCTCGGACAGGCCGGGCAGCCCGATCGGGGCCGCGCGGTCAAGCCCGGCGAGATAGGCGCGCGCCGGCATCTCGGTGGCGTGCTCGACCGGCGTGCCGGTGAAATCGACCCCGGTCGTCGCGGTGTCGCCGATCTCGAAGATCAGCGCCTCCTCGAGCATCAGGGCCTTGTTGCCGGTGAAGGTCGGTGCGGCCGCCGCGCCCGCTTCGGGGCGCTCGGGGCGCCAGCCGCTCGCATTGATCGTCATGCCAGTGCCTCCTCGAGCGCAGCCGCCAGGGCCGCGACATCCTGCGCCGTGGTCGTCTCCGTCACCGCGACGACCAGCCCGTTGGCGAGCGACTCCTCGCCCGGATAGAGCCGGCCGAGCGACACGCCGGCCAGGATCCCGGCATCGGCCAGCGACCGCACGATCGGCCGCGCCTCTTCCGAGAGGCGCAGCGTGAACTCGTTGAAGAAGCTGGTGTTGATCAGCTCGACCCCGGGCACCATCGCCAGCCGCTCCGCGGCGGCGGCGGCGGCGCCGTGATTGACCATCGCCAGTTCGCGCAATCCCTTCTCACCGAGCAGGGTCATGTGGATCGAGAAGGCCAGCGCGCACAGGCCGGCATTGGTGCAGATGTTCGACGTCGCCTTCTCGCGGCGGATATGCTGCTCGCGCGTCGAGAGCGTCAGCACGAAGCCGCGCCGGCCATCGGCATCGAGCGTCTCGCCGCAGAGCCGCCCCGGCATCTGCCGGACATATTTCTCCTTGCAGCCGAACAGCCCGACATAGGGCCCGCCGAACTGCAGCCCGACGCCGAGCGACTGGCCCTCGCCGACGACGATGTCGGCGTCCATCTCGCCGGGCGACCTGAGCGCGCCGAGCGCGACCGGCTCCGTCACGACCGCGACCAGCAGCGCCTTCTTCGCATGGCAGGCGGCCGCCAGCGGCGCGAGATCGGCGATACGGCCGAGGATGTCGGGATACTGGACGACGACGCAGGAGGTATCGGTGTCGATCGCCGCGATCAGCGAGTCGATATCGGTCGCGGCGGAGAGCGTCGGCGTGCCCGTCACGAGCTGGTCGCCGGTGAACCTGGCCATCGTCTTCGCGACCGACACATAATGCGGGTGCAGGCCGGCGGAGAGGATCGCCTTGCCGCGCTTCGTGACGCGCCGCGCCATGCCGATCGCTTCCCAGCAGGCAGTCGAGCCGTCATACATCGAGGCATTGGCGACGTCGGTGCCGAGCAGCCGCGCGACCTGGGTCTGGAACTCGAACAGCATCTGCAGCGTGCCCTGCGCGATCTCGGGCTGATAGGGCGTGTACGCCGTCAGATATTCGCCGCGCTGGATCAGGTGATCGACCGATGCCGGCACATGGTGCCGGTACGCGCCGCAGCCGAGGAAGAAGGGAACATCGCCCGCCGCGACGTTCTTGCGTGCGAGCGCCGACATATGGCGCTCGACCGCGAGTTCGCTCGCATGGCCGGGCAGCCCGGCGATCGGGCCGTCGAACCGGGCGATCGCCGGCACGTCGACGAACAGGTCGTCGATCGTGTCGGCGCCGATCACGGCCAGCATGGCCTGGCGATCGGTATCGGTAAGGGGAAGGTAGCGCATTCGAATTCCCGTCGCCCCGGCGGAGGCCGGGGCCGCTAGTG
>CAISGR010000244.1 GCA_903884945.1 uncultured bacterium | reverse complement strand
GACTGTAGACCATACCCTTTGCGATCAACTGATCCCTGGTCATCGCGACCGCACCCACTTGCTTATTTAGCTTTCTGGCAATGTCTCCTGACCGATGTGGCCCGGGCCCCAATTCTGCCATCGCCCTCAAATATTCCTTCTGCTTCATCGTGAGTTGCCCGAATCGGACATTGAAAAAGCTCTCGTCCAGGGCCGCGATCGCTTCGCGACTGGCGGCCTTCACGTCTTGCTCGGTAATCGGCGAGCCTTCTGCCACGTCCCACGCGTGTTTGCCCCATTCCTGCAGGAAATAGGCATATCCATCGGTATGGCTCAGAATCTCGTTTACGGCGGCGGCTGTGAATTCCACGCCATGGCGCGCCGCCGGCACAGAGAGCGCCTTTGTCGCCGCGTCATGGTCCAGGCGATCGATGCGCGGGAATTCGAATAGTCGCTCGGCATAGGTCTTTGCCTCACCCATCCTGGCGGGAATTTGAGGCAAACCGGCGCCGATGAGCGTGATCGGGAGAAGATCCTGCGACGCCATATGGAGGGCCATAATGAGAGCGGCTAGCTCCTTCGGCGGAACAACATGCAATTCGTCGATAAAGATGACGACAACCGTTTCCTTCTCGCGCGCGGCCTCGCCGACCGCGACGAGTAGCTGGGAAAGGCTATCGTCGAGGCTTTGGCCGTCGGCCAGCCCAGGCTCCGGATCGACATCGAGCGTTAGTTCAACGTCATTGTAGCTGAGCCGCATGGCCCCGACGAATCCTGCCAAGGCTCTCAGCGCACGCTTCGCACCCTCGGAAGCCGCCTTCATCCGATCGAGTTTGAGCAATGCAGACCGAAGCCCGGGTGCCAGGAGTGATGGCAGCGAGCGCCCTTCCGGAGCCTCGAGGCGGATGCAGATCATTCCCCTCTGTTCGGCATTCTGGCGGATCTTATTGAGAAGCACTGTCTTCCCAACGCCGCGAAGACCCGTCAGGATCATGCTCTTCGCGAAGCTGTTGCGCGCTAGCCGCTCCAAAGCGATCCTGGCCTGATCCAGCAGTCGATCGCGACCGGCGAGCTCAGGCGGCGGAGTTCCGGCGCCGGGGGTATAAGGGTTTGAGATCTCGTCCATTATAAAGATTTTATCGCAAGTTAAGTCCTACACTTAATATGAGTTAAACTCTTTATAATGTCAAAGGATCCGAGAAGCGCAACGACCGGCGATCTACCCCTCGCTCCGGTCTCATAGGAGACAGCGGAACGACCACCTTGGAACAGGGGCTCTCCAAGAACGTTCTGCGGATTGTCGGCATGCCCAAGAGGCTAGCGCGAGTTGTCGAAATCCCGGCTCTTGTCGTGACGCCGAACGGGAGTTGTTCGGGAGGCATCAGGCACCAATTCGCGCACTGCGGCTCTGGCGGTTTCAGCAGCTTTGGTCTGCGACTGTTCGCGAGCAGGCGCAGGGGCCGGCCCGATCATTTTGCCGGGCTCCTGTCCCACTACCTTGAAATCGCGTTCCTGGGACGTGTCGAGAGCGGTGTCCTTGCG